>JBKJXQ010000521.1:0-3278 GCA_046716235.1 Chitinophagaceae bacterium | reverse complement strand
GTGGGAATCTATTAATAAAGACAATAAATATTTAGTAAGCAGTTTTATGGAACAGCTATATGGTCATCAGGCAGGTGTACTGGTTACTATATTAATTCTATGTATTGCATTCTCTTCACTTTTCGCCGTTGTACTGGGTTATTCCAGGGTGCCGTATGCAGCAGCAGTTGATAATAATTTCTTTTCACCATTTGCTAAACTTCACCCTACCAAAAACTTCCCTTACATATCATTGATAGTATTATGTGCAACAGGGTTTGTCTTTAGTTTATTATTCAAATTAGCAGATGTAATCAGTTCCATTTTGGCTATGCGGATAATGATACAATTTATCGGACAGGCAGTGGGAGTGGTGCTGTTGCGAAAGAAAGTTGGAACAGAAGGATTGCCATTTAAAATGTTTTTATTCCCGTTGCCAATAATTATTTCTATAGCAATCTGGCTTTTTTTATTTATTTCTACCGGGTGGTTTGCATTGTGGGGTAGTTTGATAGCCATGGTTGGTGCTATTGTTTACTTCGTAAAAGATAAAGTAACTGCTGAGATGCTGGGTCGGAGAGGGTAGTTTTCTGGTTGCTGGCTTCCCTTTGTGTATCCACTTCTGTGCGATTATATTTCCACATATCCACATACTGACTTGTTCATATTACCTATAAGTCATTTTTCTGTTACATTTGTCAGTAATCAAACCTCATTTAATGAGTAGTCCGAAAGGCAAACTGATAGCTATAGGTGGTGCTGAACATAAAGGGAGTGACTTGGAAGTGGATGGCTTTCAACGAATGAATCTCAATTTTTTTGAATTGGGTATTTTACGCAGGGTAGTGGAAGAAGCAGGTGGTACGGCTGCCCAGATAGAAGTAATAACCACCGCATCGATGATTCCGTATGAAGTAGGAGAAAATTACCTCAATGCTTTTGGAAAAATTGGCTGTACGAATATTGATTTGATGCACATCCGCACAAGGCAGGATGCAATGAATCCTGAATTTATTGATCGAATCCGCCAGTGTGATGCAGTAATGTTTACCTGCGGAAATCAATTACGGCTTAGTGCAACAGACGGAGGTACTGAATTTCTTTCCATTCTAAAACAGCGGTATATAGATGAAAATTTTGTAATTGCTGGTACCTCTGCTGGTGCCATGGCTATGAGCAATACAATGATTTATGAAGGTAATGCTGCAAAGGCTCATCTTAAAGGAGAAGTAAAAATTACCACTGGCCTGGGGTTTATGAGTAATGTTATTATTGATTCTCATTTTGAAAAACGGGGACGGTTTGGGAGGTTGGCACAGGCTGTTGCATCAAATCCATCCTGTATTGGTATTGGGTTGGGAGAAGATACCGGTATGTTAATTACAGAAGGAAATAAGATGGAAGCTATCGGAAGCGGTTTGGTGGTTATCGTAGATGGGCATGATATTCTTCATTCTAATATTGCTGATATTCCGGATGGCAATCCTATCAGTATGGAAAACCTGAAAGTGCATTTTTGTGAAAAAGGGAATGGCTACCTCGTAAAGGAGAGAAAGTTTTTACCAGAAGCAATAGAAGGTGCGGTAATAAAAAAGCAGGTAGATGTAGAATAGTGGTTAATGTTTGAAATTTGAAATTCGTTGAATGAAAAAACCTTAACATATTTGAAAAGCACTTGAATAGCCAAGAGCTTTTATTTTTTACATCTACAATATAAAAATCTATATGAGAAAAATACTCTTCCTTTCGTTATTACTGATTTCCATGTTTGCTTTTGTACCGCAAAAGAAAAACAAAGTCATTTTTTTTGGTGATTCAATAACAGAATTGGGCGTTAAGCCGGGTGGTTATGTAACAAGAGTTGACAGTATATGTAAACTGGAAAAGAAAGGTGACCAGTACGACTTCATCGGAGCAGGCATAGGTGGTAACAAAGTTTATGATTTGTATTTACGATTAGAAGATGATGTATTAAGTAAAAATCCGGATGTAGTAGTTATTTATGTTGGGGTAAATGATGTGTGGCATAAAACTTTACTGGGTACAGGAACAGATGCAGATAAGTTTGAGAAGTTTTATTTAGCCATTTTGAAAAAGCTGAAAGATAAAAATATCAAGGCAATTCTTTGTACGCCGGCTGTAGTGGGAGAAAAAACTGATTTTTCTAATCCCTTGGATGGTGATCTGAACAGGTATAGTAATATGATCAGGGATATTGCAAAGAAAAATAGTTTACCATTAGTCGACTTACGGAAAAATTTCCTTGACTATTATAAAACCAATAACCCGGATAATAAGGAGAAGGATATTCTTACTTATGATAAAGTACATCTGAATGCAAAAGGAAATCAATTAGTGGCAGATGCTATGTGGAAAGCAGTCAAAGGAATTTAAACTGCTTGTACCAGGTAATAATTCTTCTTTCCTTTTTGTACAAGAATATATTTCTCATGCAAAAGCAATGAAGAATTAACTATAAAATTAATTGCTTCAATTTTTTTCCGGTTAATGCTTATCCCTCCGCCCTGAATTGTTTTTCTTGCCTCCCCTTTGCTGGCAAAAACACCTGTATCAGCGAGAAATGAAACCACATCAATGCTTGCTGATATTTTATCTTTTGCAAAATCAATTTTTACCAAACCTTCCATCTCTTCTAAATCTTCAATACTTAAACTTCCGGCAGAAGCACTTTGATTAGCGAATAGTTTTAGTGTTGTTTCTATCGCTTTTTCATACTCTTGATTACCATGAACGAATGTGGTTATTTCCTGCGCCAATTTTTTTTGCAATAATCTTTTACTTGCATCTTTTTTATGTTCATCAAGAAGTAAATTTATTTGCAATTGGTTTAAAAAAGTAAAAATCTTAATCCATTTTTCTGCATCTGTATCACTTGCATTCAGCCAGAATTGATAAAACTGGTAAGGCGAAGTTCTGTTGGCATCTAACCACACATTACCACTTTCTGTTTTTCCAAACTTGCCACCATCCGCTTTGGTAATTAACGGACAGGTAAAAGCAAATGCTTCACCACTTGCTTTTCTTCTTATCAATTCAGTACCCGTAACAATATTTCCCCATTGGTCGCTGCCACCCATTTGCAGTTTGCAATTCTTATTTTGATAGAGCCAGTAAAAGTCATAGCCTTGTACTAACTGGTAAGTGAATTCTGTAAAACTCATTCCGGTTTCGCCTTCCAATCTTTTCTTCACACTGTCTTTACTTGTCATGTAGTTTACAGTGATATGTTTTCCAACATCACGGATAAAAGTCAGAAAATTCATCTCTTTGAACCAATC
>JBKJXQ010000520.1:0-3054 GCA_046716235.1 Chitinophagaceae bacterium | reverse complement strand
CTCTAATACCATCAGTGGCATTACTGGTAACAGATAAGTCGGTTGTTACATGCTGACCATTGTCGGAGGCAGTATAATACACTCCCACCTTTTTCAATTTATTACTGGCCGGCCATAATTTTTTTGTAGAAAGGGTAAGTACGGACAATTCAGGCGATTCATTATCGGTTACATTCACGGTAAAGGAACATTTTTGGCCGTTGGCTGATGTGGCTATAATACTGTGTGAACCTAACCGGAAAAAGGATCCTGAAGCTGGTGTATAAGTTACCACACCACATTCACCGGTGAAACTGATAGGAGAAAAACTTACGGTGGCACCTTCCTGGCCTTTATCAGCCTTTACCACGATATTAGAAGGACAATTAAGCATACAATTCTGAGCTTTGCCGCTAAGTTGCACGAATAGAAAAAGAACTACGAAAGAAAGGGCCTTAAATGATTTCATACCGGTTGTTTTTTTAGATTACTAACAGAGTTTAAATGAATGGGAAATCTACTATTGAACAGCAAACCAAATCTCATACCAATTTTTAAAAGTTTAAAACAGAATAGGTAAATATACAATCCACTATATTTAAAAAGTATCCTGTAATGAATTATTTTAAATCCTTTTTATTATTTACCCGGTAGCAAATCAACCAAATAATTGTTGTAAGAATAATGGTAAGAATAATATGCTGTGGAATAGCATCCAGTGCTTTTTGATAAGAATCCGGATTCATCATTTTCATAAAGCCGGGCCGGGGTACCAGTTTGTCAGATATTTCCAATGGCAAATAATTGCCGGCGCTGCTTCCTTTCCAATCTATAAAACCAACAATTATATTTTCCAGAATAATAAAATAGAATAGAAAGATACCTAATGCTAAAAAGGCTTTTTTTACCAGGAAGCCAATAAGAAATGCAATGGATAACTGCGAGAAGGTTTGTAAAAAGAATAATCCGATATATTTAGATTGGCCCCAGGTATCCTGTATCAGTCTTTCCTGGTTAGCATAGCCGGTAACCAATGAAACGATGGTATACAATATTGTAATAAGGAATGAAATCAACAACACATCGGTAAGCTTACTGCTGATAAACTGATTGCGGCTCCAGCCATCAATTATATTCTGACGGTGTGTTCTGAAACTATATTCGTTACAGATAAGCATAATAACAACTACCGCCGGAATAAATACAAAACAGGAAGAAAAAAAAGCTGCGGTATGCCATACTTCAGGGAAAGCAAATGGATTGCCCAATGCCATCTTTGCATACCGGCTTGCCTCCGAGGGCTGACCGATAATATTTTGATATCCGAGGTAAAAAATATAATTGATACCCGGATAGGAAAGTGCCGTAATACCCATTATCCACCAAAAGGCATTATACTTTTTCATCTTTAGCCATTCTGTTCGTATCAGTGTAGTCATAGTATAAAATTGAGGTTCTTTAAATTCCCAACGGAAGTTTTCGAAGATGCTGTTTATTTGATTAGTTATTTGTAAGTTCAAAGAATCTTGCTTCCAGTCTTTTCTTTCTTAATACAAGTTGTGTAAGTACTACTCCATTATCAAAACATAAACGGTTTATTGCTTCCATATTGGCTGTTCCTTTTTCCAATACAATTTGAACAGTGTTTGCTTTTTCATCAATTATTACTTTTTTTCCAAGTTGATGTGCCAATTCAGTTAAGGCAGTAATGTTTTCAGCACTGAGCTCCACTATATCTTCATCCATCATTATATCTTGCACATTACCGGTGGTAAGCAGGTTACCTGTTTTTAAAATTGCCGCATGAGTACACACTTTTTCTACTTCATCCAGCAGATGGCTGGCCATAATAATAGTATGGCCTTTACCTTTTAATTCTACAATCAATCTTCTTATTTCTGCAATGCCTTCCGGGTCAAGACCATTAGTTGGTTCATCTAATACCAATACTCCCGGATCGCCTAATAAGGCTGCACCAATGGCCAGCCGTTGTTTCATACCAAGGCTATAGGATTTAAATTTGCTTAACCGGCGATCATACAAGTTTACTTTTTTTAATACTACATCAATATCTTCTTTCGTTCCCCTGCCACTAATGGCCTGTGTGATTTTTAAATTATCCTTGCCTGATAAATAGCTATAGAAATTCGGTGTCTCCAGCAGGGAGCCAATCTTTTTTCTTTGATCAGCCGAACCTCCTGGTTGGCCAAACCAAAGAAAGTCGCCGCTATTTGCTCTTAATACATCCATTACAATACCCAATAAAGTAGTTTTACCACTGCCGTTGGGGCCTAATATTCCAAACACACTTCCTTCGGGTACATCAAAGGATATACCGTTCAATGCACGGACAGCACCGTATGATTTTGCAAGATTTTTGATAGAGAGAACAACAGCCATATAATATATTTATGCAATGAAGATAATGGTTTCTCATCTTTGACAACAGGAAGAAAGGTCAGGTTACCTTATTTCCTGCCGAACTATCCGTTTAGTCGGACGTTATGTATAAATAGCTTCTAAATTTTGGTAAAAATAAAAATACATGTTTACAGTACTTATTACAGGCGGCACCGGGATGATTGGAAAAGCACTGACAAAAGCACTGCTGGAAAAAAACTATAAAGTTGTTATTCTTTCACGGGATAATAATTCAATGGTCAACAGTACAGCTTCAATAGGTAATATTCGGTATGCCCAATGGAATATTGAAAAGCAAACCATAAATGAAGGGGCTATTGGCGAGGCTGATTATATTATTCACCTGGCCGGTGCCGGAGTAGCAGATAAACGATGGAGTGAAAAAAGAAAAGCAGAAATAGTGAGCAGCAGAATTGAAAGTGGAAGACTGCTGTCAGATAGTTTAAAAAAAATACCCAACAAAGTAAAAGCCGTAATCAGTGCTTCAGCTATTGGCTGGTATGGTGCTGATCCTGTAATTCCTAATTCAAACCCTTTTAAAGAAAAATTTCGGGCTGATGATCAGTTTTTAGGAAAAACCTGTCAGCAGTGGGAAGAATCTATTGAACCAATCAATCAATTGGGTAAAAGATTAGTAAAATTAAGAATAGGAAT
>JBKJXQ010000519.1:0-5920 GCA_046716235.1 Chitinophagaceae bacterium | reverse complement strand
TACTTTTTCTCAAAGCAAGCAAAAGCTTATTGGAGATAAACTATCGTTAATAACAGAATTGATTAATCGCAATACCGTGGTAATGCTGGATCAGGATGTATTATTCAGTCCGGGACAGTATAATCTATCACCCTCGGTTTCCTATACCTTGGGAAAAACATTCGAACCGGTTGTGAAAGAGATTGATTACTTCGTAAATAAATATCCGGATTTTCCTTTATCACTGGTAATAACGGCCAAAGGCTATGCAGATGCTACTACCATCAGCGACAAATCTATTTTATATAAAAAGCTGCAGGATAGGTTGAAATTATCTAATACTAATCCAACCAATGAAGACTTGAATAAAGAATTGTCTAATGCAAGGGCTCAATCAGTAATTAATTTATTAAAAACATTTACTTTTGGCAAATCAGCCGATGGTAAAAGTGTTAAAAATATTTTGTACCTATATGAAGGTAAAGGAGAAAAGTTACCCGATGTTAAGACTACCAATTATAAGACGGAGGATGCAAGGCGAAGAGTAGTGTTGTTATTCTGGAGTATTTTTCCGGATTAATGATCATCTGATTCCATAAAAATTTCTACTATATATTTCTCTGCATTATCCTCCACAACCCCGAATGTATGTTTCTTTTTTCCAACCACTCCGGGGCCAATTCTTAATTGAAAATGCCCCTCTGCACCAGTAGTTCTTTTTGTAAAAAAATTACAGTTTTGATTTTTTGATTTCTCTGCACTTTTATTTTTATCGTATATTGTATACTCATTTTTTGCACAAAGATTATAAGAAGTAATATCTTCTTTTTTCCCTTCATAACTGGTGGTTTCCTGAACACCTGTTTCTACAAAATATACTTCAAGGGATCTGATAAGTATAGCTTTCCTGGCATTGTTTTGTTTTATTAAAGAAAATACTAAGCTGTCAAGATTGTCATCATTTGAAAGTATTCCTGGTATCAATATTGGTTCATAGTCTGTTTTGCTTATTATAGTTCTTGCCAGATAAATTTTCAAGCTATCCCTAAGTTCCCTGAATAACTCTCTTTTGCCATTCCGCACTTTTACAGACATGGCATCAAAAGAATTGATGATAAGAATTTTATCTGGCAATGAGTCGGTTGTAAATATTGAGCTGACCTTATAAGCAGAAATGGCTTTACTTTCAAAATTGCAGAGGCCGGCAAATAAAAGGATAAGGAAAATATTTGCTTTCATCTCTCCAAAATTTTATGTGAAGAAAAAAATTTACTTTAATCCCAGCCTGGCCAGTAATAGCTCTTTTTTTGCTTTGCTTACCGAAAGCTTTTCTCCATTTTTAAGCACTACATAGCCTCCATCTGTTCTCAAAAATTGGGAAATATAGGAAACATTGACCAGCGTAGAATGATGAATCCGCTGAAACAATTCAGGTGGCAGCAATTCTTCCACATCTCCTAAAGTTCTGGATATAAGCATAGGCTTTTTATCCTGTATCCATACCTTGGTGTAAGCACCTTCAGCGCTGAGGTAAATAATAGATGACACATCTACAAACTCATAACCCTCTCTCTGTGGCAATGCAATTTTTTGATCGGAAGATGGCTGCCGCATATTGCGTAAGAGATTACTGATATGTTGCACACTGCTGCCTTCCTCCATTTTCTTTTCCACCTTTTGCACGGCAGCTTTCAGATCGCCTGCATCAATTGGCTTCAGTAAATAGTCTATGGCGCTGATGCGAAAAGCCTTTGCGGCAAACTCATCATGTGCCGTAGTAAAAATGATTGAGAAATTCGTTTCGCTAAGTACTTCCAGCATTTCAAAACCATTCATCCAGGGCATTTCAACATCTAAAAAAATAAGATCAGGATTTAATTTCTTAATGGCCATTATTCCTTCTTTGGCCGAAGAACAAGTGTCAACTACTTCAATAGAAAGGCAATTTTGTTGCAGGTCACTCAGCAATGACCGGACACAATGTTGTTCATCGTCTATAATTATAGATCGTATCATGATGGTTCTTCCTTTATTTTAATAATAACTATTGTTCCTGTTGCCATACCTTTTTCATCTTTCTTATCAATGATCTCCAGTTTTGCCTCCCGCTGTTGCAAAAGGTTGTCCAGTTCTAATCTTGATTGGGTAAGATTTACTCCCTTGGATTTGTGAGTAAGCTGGCTTACAGATTTATTTTGTGCTGAAGCCTCCCGGCCAATACCATTATCATCAATAACAATTTCTATAGTACCATCTTTCCGCCGGACGTTTAATGAAACATTACCCCCGGTATTGCGTGGCACTATACCATGCCAGATTGCATTTTCAATAAAAGGCTGAATGATGAGGGCAGGTACCTGGATGGATTTCAAATCAATATTGTCATCTATATTGACTGAATAAGAAAATTTGGTATCGAACCGCATCGCCTCTAACTGGAGGTAATATTTACAGGTTTCTATTTCATCATACAGGCTGATCTCTTTTTTATCGGCATTGTTTAATAAAGTGCGGATCAACTTTGAAAAGGTTGTAAGATAGGTAACAGATTTTTCATTTTCATTCTGCTGTATTAATGATTTAATTGAATTAAGACAATTGAAAATGAAATGAGGGTTCATCTGGGCACGGAGGGCCTTGGCTTCTAACTCCAATATTTGTTTTTCATGAGCAAATTTTTCTTTTTCTCTTTTTTTAACAGCACTTATCCGCCACCACAAAATAAGAGCAATGATCAATCCAACACTCAATATAACTGCTGTCCAGAACCACCAGGTTTGCCAGAATGGAGATTTGATAATGATTACCATTTCAGCTTGTTTTTCCCGCCAGTCTTCATTACCCTTTTTCACTTTTACCCTGAATGTATAAGTGCCCGATCTTAGATATTGATATTGTGCTATGTTGAGTCTTTCATCCATCATTGAATATGGAACTATCACCCAATCATTATCAAACCCTTCTAATTTATGTGCAAATACAAGAGTATCTGAACTTGAAAAGCCTCTTGGAGAATATAGCAGCACAATATTATTCTCATTGTGATTTAACGTGATTTTTTTTAGTAATTCATAATTACCATGTATATTTTTTAATTCAGAATAACTTCTCTCGTTGACCTGTACATCAAAAATTAAAACCGGGGCAACATTGCTATCAGGTTTTACAGTCGCAAAAGCTGAATTAAATTTTCCTGCTCTTGTCCAATAAAAACCTCCTCCTTTTATAATATATAAACTACCATTTGCATCCAGTTCTATATTGGTCGTCTTGTCAGGTGTTTTGCTAAATACTGAATCATTGATAAAGCTATATGTTTCATTACCCGTATTAAAAACAGCGGGTAAGGAATCCCCCGCAGCTACAAACAATTCGTTTTCAGATTTGCGGCAGAAATTAAGTATAGCGTTAAGAACATTTTCAGATTTACCAGAGACACTTTTATACGGGAAATACTGCGGTGCCGATTTGAAGAGATTATACTTCCCCATTCCCTTTTCCAAAGTACTGAACCAGATATTGAAACTCTTTTCTTTGATCTCAATATCGGTCACTGTTAATGTGGCGTTGTTTCCGGCAGAGATTTTATTAATTGTTTGCCCGGTCAATTTATCATAAGCATACAATCCATGATTAGTACCCACCCATATAAATTTATCCTCAGGGTCATACGCAAATGAATAAGGTATGACCCCGTTTCCAAAAAATACTTTTTCAAGTTTTTTTGAACCTTTGGCAATAATTACATTACTATCCCTATCAAATCCAAATTTATAATTGAGTCGGAATGTTTCCGAAGAACTTGATTCTATAATATTAGCAGCATCTTTATATATATACAATGTATCTGTGTTTGTTGCTATATACAAATTCCCCTGTGGATCAAGCCATATTTTTCTTATATCAACCGGTTTATTTTCAGATGACGGAAATATAAAAGGAGGAAACATGGCCGTTTTGCCATATGTATAATTTATTACACCAATATGGTTATTGTCACTTACCAGGTAAATAATTTTACCCGGCCCTTCAGCAATCGATTTGATTCCATAGAATGATTGATATAAGTCTTTCTGTATGCTTCCAGATGTAAAATTTTGTTTCTTCCCTTTGTTATCATACATATAACTGGGCGTAGTTATTTCCAACTGCATTTTATCAATTTCACCAAGATTTGGAAAACTTGTTGCCAATAATACCGTACCCCTCGTAGTAGGAAGAATTTGTCTGAAGTCAAGAGCTTTAGACCCTTTAAAGAGATCTGCTGGGATAAATTCAAATGTTTGACCAATTGAAGATTGAGACAATAATCCGAAAATCAATATTTGAAAGGCTTTAATCAATTTTTTTATTATTAATTTTTTTTTGAGTGATGCAGGTAGTAATTAAAGTTATGAACTTGTTTTTCGAATTCATTCTCCTCTTTGGCCTTCCATTCACTTGCATTGACCAGCAACATCTTTCATCTAATAACTTTACGGAATACTAATAAATGGATGAGGGTGTATCCGCAAAAACTGCTAAAATCATCTCCCCTTGGCTTCTTATTACGAGTTTTTACTAAACTTCCCCGGTGCCGCATTATTAATGGCAAAAGCTGCCAAACCAGGAATGCAATCTGCCAATTCCCGTTTTGAAGCTACTCTTAAAGCAGGTAGTTTAGTAAAAAAAAACAGGTGTGAGAAACCCATTTTTAAAATTCCGGATGCCAGCCAACAATAAGATTACAACACATAAATGAACGATCATGAAACCAACTTTCATTTTTGCAACCATTATTGTAGTAGCCTTACTGCTTACCGTACCGGTCTCTGCCCAGGTAGTGCAGCCAGCATCTCCGGCAACAGTAAAAGACACCCTCCCAAAAATAAAGATGGATTCCGAAGCAGCACCTGTTGTTAAAACAGACAGCTTGAAAATTATAAAAAAGTCAAAACGAAAAAAGAAGGAAAGCAACAACACAGAAAACCCTTATTATTATCCTGGTAATACGGTAGGAAAGCCACTACCCTATAATAGTAATAAAGAAAAAGAAAACCCTGTGAAGAAGCCAATGTTACCTGTCGGGGAAATCCTTAAAGATATAATAGTGCCCAAAAAGAATAACTGACGTAAAAAAATCTCATCCTTAATAATTAAAAATTAATAGTATGAAAAAAACAATCTTTATTTTCATTTTTTCAGCTCTTGCCTTTTCTTCATTCAGCCAACCAGGCAATTCTTCCGTTGCACTCACCAAACAAGATTACCTGAAAAAAAGTAAAAACCAGAAAATTACAGCCTGGGTTTTGTTGGGTGGAGGCACCATTACATGGCTTGCTGGTGCTTCTAAGAACATGAACCAAAATGATAATGTAGATGGAGGTGGGGAAGTGGCAATGATTGTTGGCGGACTTGCCGCATTAAGCAGTATTCCATTTTTTATTATAGCTTCAAAAAATAAGAAGAAAGCCGCTGCTATCAGTTTCAGAATGGAAAAAGTTCAGGCAGTACTGCAACAAAACCTGGTTTATCATTCATACCCGGCCCTTTCAATAAACATTGCTCTTCAATAGCCAATTCAACTTTAAAACTTGACTAAAATGAAATCAATTCCACTGCTTATCATGTATCACTGGGTTCATCGGGTTGCTAAGAAAGAAAAAGTTTAACCTGAATGGTACTAAAGAGAAATATATGTATTTTCTTTCCCGGCTAAAAAAATTTTGGTGACCGATGCCGGATTGACCGCCTGATCCTAAAATCGAAATAGGTTAACATGACTTTTAGGCCGTTGTTGGTAACGATCCATACTATGTTTTTATCTGCGGAATCTTGTTCTCTTGGTGGAACTAACTTTAAACTAATTTTAAATACATAAAAAATAAATCATGAAAAAAATCATCATTTGTAGTCTGATGCTAATAATAGAAATAACTGCTTTCAGCCAGCAGAATGAACC
>JBKJXQ010000518.1:0-4158 GCA_046716235.1 Chitinophagaceae bacterium | reverse complement strand
TTTTCCCTCCCCCGTTTTTTTACTTTCAACTTTCCAGGTTTGAACAGCCGTTCTATCTTGTGCAAAACCCTGTACTATGTACATCATGCAAACCAGAAGGGATGCAATTAGTTTTTTTATCCGAAGCATTGGTTAGTTGTTTATAAAAAATAAACGAGTTCCTTTTCTAAGAACCCGTTGTTATCAAAAAAATTATTTCATTTCTTTATTTAATAGAAATACTAAAATTAACTTTTTTAGGTGGCAGACATTTTTGATCATCACATGTTTGATACTCTACATTACCACTAAGGTTTGTTTTAACATTAGCCTTTAATTTTACCATCTGCACAAAATCAACAGAGGTGGAATATTGATTGGCCGATATATCCAGTTTCGCATCATGATACTTTTGTATTTTACCTACTTCTTTTATTTTACCTTCTGGTTTTAGTAAAGGATTATTATTTAAAGTAAAAGTGGTTGGCATCGCAATAGCATCCTTTGGCTGTATTTGGGAATAAAGGTGCCACCCAGTCTGGAGAGTAGCTTTCAGGTGTACCTCATATAATTTATCTGAAATTTTCTTAGCTGTAAATGTCCAGGTAACGGGATTCAACTGAGCCTTAACAGTAAAAGTTGCAAAAACTACTATCAGTAAAACAAATAATTTTTTCATAATGGTCTGCTTAATTACTTTATATATATGCAAAAATCCTGCTTTTAGATTAATAATGAGTGTTAAAATGATTTAATAATCAAATTTATTGACAGCAATACGTATTTTTTGTAAGGAAAATGACGAAAACAGGCTGATTGTTGATAAGCAGGTCTTTTCAATAAACGAGCTGTGCTGACATCATCAAATTTTTAATAATTTCCTGCCCATCCGTATTACCCAGCACAGGCGAACAGGCTCTTTCGGGATGTGGCATCATTCCAAATACATTACGTGTAGCATTACAAATTCCTGCAATATTGCGGATAGCACCGTTAGGATTTGATGCCGCTGTTTTGTTTCCATTTTCATCGCAATAATAAAAAATAACTTGTCCGTTAGCTTCCAGGTTATCGAGGGTTATATCATCTGCATAATATCTGCCTTCGCCATGTGCCACCGGAATTTGATATACTTTTTCATCAGGGCCTGTAATAAAAACATTTTTGCAGACAAACTGCTGGTTACTATTTCTTAGTAATCCACCGGGTAGTAACTGAGACTCACATAATATCTGAAAACCATTGCATACACCGAAGACTTTACCACCGGCATTTGCAAATTCAATTACACTTTGCATCATCGGGCTAAACCGGGCTATAGCGCCACAACGTAAATAATCGCCATAGGAAAATCCGCCGGGAAGGATAATGCAATCCTCAGTAGTAAATTTGCTGAGATCTTTATCCTTATGCCAAAGCATAGTTACATCCTGCTTAAGATCATAACTCAGGGCATCGTACATATCTCTGTCACAATTAGAACCGGGAAAAACGACCACGCCAAATTTCATAGTAAAGAAAGTTTTTCGATGTGAAAAAGCAAAGATAAAGTATTAGATCAGAGATGAAAACTGGCAGATGACAGTTCTTTAAAATGCAAACTGCCTGATTGCAAAAATAGATTTATATATAAGAGGGATTATCATTAATTAATTATCATGTCTTCTGACCTACCAACCCGGTCCATAGTATTGGAAACCTACGATGAAAGCTACCGTGAGCCAAAAAATCAGGAAAGGAATGATTTTAAAAGTAGAATACAAATAGGTACAGGCATGAAAAGCGGCAAATGGAATGGCTACCATCACCCAATTTTCCAGTGTATTCGAATTATTAACAAAAGGAATAAAAATAGCCCCCAGCAGATAGAGTAATAAAAGGCTCCACCCCTTTCGAACCTGGATCAACATCCTCCTCAGATTATCCTGTACGTAATAGCCACCTACCAGAAATGGCACGCCCAGTAAAAAGACACTGCCCGCCATCCAGATGGACTGCTTTAAAGAAGGTAAACTAATGGAAAAATGAGGCCATAATTGTTCCCAGCTCCACTGGTTGCTTATTATAAGATACACCGCATAAAAATAAAAAGGCGTGGTAACGCCAATTATACAAAGTATCCACTCATTTAGCCGAAAAGGCTTCATTACGGCGAGGGCAAGTAATATCCAGATAATAAAAGTGAGGGAAGGGAAGAATAAAAAAGTGGCAATGCCAAGTGCTAAACCAATATTAAAAATAGCTGCTTTCGCATTTTGCTGGTTATAGGTATTAAATAGCACCGATAATACATACAATAAAATAGTATTGACAATAAGAGGAGCAGAAAAATAATTCCACTCAGGAAATAAAGAAGTAATAAGCAAATATGCCATGCCGGGAAAATAAGTTGGCCGGCTCATCATTCGCTGGTTATTTTGAAAACGGGTAAGTGCAATTGCCTGTAACAGTAATAGTATAAAAGCAAGTACAGGATATACAGAGGGTGATGCTTTTCCGAAAGGCTCCAGAAAATGCAGGATAGCCTTAAACAAAACACCTTCTTCATTTCTGCTAACAATAACATGCGGATGCAGAAACATCGGAAGTTTTATTAAAACACCGAAGAGCAACAGAAGGAAAATTGTAGCAGGGTTTTTCTGTTTAAATAATGCAATCACCGATAATGGAAGTATTAGCTGGTTTAGTTATACTCAACTTTTGCAAAGCAAATATAGTTACGATACAAACAAGGTATTATCATTTGCCTTGCACTTACCTGTTTACCAAATTTTGGCATAAACTCATATCCTCTTTCAAGATTTTTCAAGGTAGGGTTACGGGTCATTTGTCCGTCAGGAGCTATACTAAAATCTGATAACAGGTTATTTCTTCTTTCCTGCTGATTAAACAAAAAATGAAGTTCGCCGCCTGTATTCATTAGTTGATACGATAGCAAATCGTCTGATTCATCATCAAACTGGCTTTTACCAATTACATTACTCCATTCCAGCTTGCCGGTATTACTAAAAGAAAAAATAGCCATATTATCTGAATGATAGCGTACTGCCTGGTTACTACTCGATCTTGAATTCCAATAACTCCTGCTATAATAAGGAGAGTAATAATAATTATTGAACCCGGACGATAAAAAAGGAGAACCGTATAAATAATCCCACCGGTTCCAGTTATTAAACCGGGACGTAGTGTAATATGATTCACTGCTGATTATAAATCCACCATCTCTTCTCGTTATAACATTTCGTATAAAATAATCGTTGAAAGCCAATTTTGTACCGGCATCGCCTCTGGCCTCTCTACGTATTTCATCACTGAAAGCAGTGGCATTTTCTACCAATGGTTTGGCGGAGGCCTTATCCCATATATAAAAATAAAACCCATCAATACTACCCTTGTTTTCTTTGTAGTAAAATGAACTTAGAAAATAACGCTTATTAATATTGTCTACTTTAATATGAATCTCATCAAGCCAGCTTTTTTCAATCTGTAAATTTTTTGTCATCAAATCATCAGCTTGTGCATACTTAACCAGAAAAGCCGCCTTACTGATATTATCATTACTGTTGCGTGAAAATTTACAAAACACCAGGTCTCCGTCATTGTCCAGCTGAAAGTCGCTCAGGTAATCATTTCTTTCTTCCATAGGTATTTGTAAACGGCTTTTTTTCTGCAACTCCAGTTTATTATTAAACAAGGAGGTTGTCATTGTATACAAATTCCGGTTTTTACTGTTCACTTTAAAAACACCAATTTTACTTTTGTCTTCACTGGTTAACACAGTATAAATTTTATTATTGGCAGCAAATCCAATGTGAGTAGTGTCTAGCTCCGTCAGTTCTCCTATCCTTTTACCTGCACCATCAATTTTAGCAGCCATACAATAAACGATATTCTTTTTTTGATATTGAAATATGGTGTAGAAGAAATCATTGTAGGGAAAAAAATCAACATTGATCAGCCGATCATCTGTCGGCACATAATTTTGTTCAATTCTGGCTAATTGCTTCATTTCATTGTCCAGCACAACTATCCATGCCCTATTTCTTATATTTTTATAAATAATAAAATTACCGCTGATCTTTCCAACCACTTCAAAATCGAGACGACGGGTATCGTCCCTATCCGGTTCGGAATAAACTATCTTTTGAGCAATGGCAGAAAGACACAGTCTCTAATACA
>JBKJXQ010000517.1:0-4503 GCA_046716235.1 Chitinophagaceae bacterium | reverse complement strand
TCATCATACTTTGGGAAAATACGAATGTCCACTTCATTCGGTCTGTCGACCCTTCGATTGTAGAACAACGAAATTTTATTCTGGTCATTTATTTTATACGCCAATCGTACATTGGGAAAAGGCTGTGTATAATCGTAGCCATCACTTTTGTACGTATTATGGTTGGGGTTCACTTTGTATTGTAAATCCACATACTCCATGCGCAAACCAATTTCAGCCTCTATCTTTTTACTTTCAAAAACATAGTTACTGTATAACGCAGGAATTATTTCTGAATAAGTCGCTTCACCACCAGCCCCTGCATCTAAAGGAGAATTTAATCCCGGTTTGAATTGCATATTGGTGGGAATATCCCGGTAGCGGAATTTAAAACCTCCTTCAATGCGTCCATGTTTTAATGGCTTTACATAATCAATAGTAAAATCGGCAACATGTTCATCGGAGAGTAGTTGGAAAGAATCAAGCCCGGTAAATGTTGGAAGGATATTGGTGAAATTATATTTTTCATCTTCCCGGTGGAAAGTATAGTTGAACCCGATGTTTAATAAATGCCCTGCCTGTTTAAATTTATGCTGGTAAGCTGCTGAAGCCACCACCGTTGTTTTTAATTCATCTTCCAAAAATTGCCAGAGGCGTTCCCGTTTAGATAAGTCTTCATTGAAGAAAGGCTGATCGCCCCGGTCGATTATTTTTTCAATACCATACAAGCCTGATATGGTCAGCATATTCTGTGTGTTGATGTTCCAGTCAATGCCAGCTTTACTGGTTAAGAAATGAGTATTCCTGTTTCTTTTTGTTTGTTGATGGATAATGGTTCCGTTATCATAAGTCCGGGTTACAAATTCATTTTTGTTCAGTGTTTCAGTATATAACCAATCGGCCTGCAAAAAAGTATTCATTTTATTTTTCCGGTAGTTTAAGGAAAGAGAAGGATTGATTTTTGGAGTGGCCTTGTATTGCGGACGAATGCCGGGAAGGTTTTCTTTTTTCTCCCACAAAGCACCTAAGCCGGTTGTCAATCCTATTTTACCATTAAAGCCCTGCTGCTTATTTTTTTTATAAATGATATTAATGATACCCGCATTTCCGTTGGCATCATACTTTGCAGAGGGGTTGTTGATAATTTCAATTCTTTCGATGGCTGATGCAGGAATATTATCCAACCCTGTTTGACTGCCAAAGCCTGTTAAAGCAGTTTGTTTTCCATCAATCAGGATTGCCACTTTATCGCTACCCCTTAGTTCTACTTTACCATCCTGGCTGGTGGTAACGCCGGGTAAATTTTTTAGTACCTGTAAAACAGAACCGCCACTTTGTGTTATGTTGGCAGCAACAGAAAAACTTTTTTTATCCATTTTATTGCTCACCTCATCCTGCTTGGCCGTAATAATTACTTCATTCAATTGCTTTGTGTCTTGTTGCAGTTCGATTGTACCTATATCCAGGAAAGGACTGAGGGAGCCGATTAAAACCGATTGATTCTTAGTATCAAAACCAGCATAGGATAATTGTAAAAAATAGTTTCCGGGTTTTATATCAGCAAAACTAAAACGACCATCTTCGTTGGAAATCGTTCCGGTAACAAAACTATTGTCGTTAC
This sequence comes from Chitinophagaceae bacterium, assembly GCA_046716235.1. Classification (GTDB taxonomy): domain Bacteria; phylum Bacteroidota; class Bacteroidia; order Chitinophagales; family Chitinophagaceae; genus JJ008. Next base: position 2,903 of record JBKJXQ010000517.1, on the reverse strand, counting down.
TTTTTTTCAATGCAATGTTTACAAAAGCCATTGCTGTTTTGCTGGTACTTTCTTTTACCAATCCGGAGAGTGTTACTTTACTGGTTTGGGCAGAAACATTATTTGTAAGTAGTATTAGTAATATGCCTGTAAGTAATCGGGTCAATTGTGGGGGTTTAAGCTGCAAAGTTATTGGATAGCAGCGTTTATTATGCTGATAAAAAAATATTTGAATTTGAAGTGGTTTTAAAGCTTTATGATGCGGTCACAGTCGGTGACCGCATCCAATTATCAGTTATATATTTTGTCACAAATTGTGAACAGTTGAAGAAGATAGCCCTTAATTCATGTGGTCGGTGGAAGAAAAATACCGGCCACGGCGTAAGGGCATTATATTCATGAGTTCAACGGAGCGTTACTGAATAAAATTCTATTGTCTAAAAAAATAGGATTGCGGGAAATAGCCGGTGCTGGTTTTTTAATTGCACCGGAACGAAATCTTCGCTATGCTGAATTATTTACCGGAGTAGAAAGAGTTTTTAAATACCCTTTTACTCTATTGGGAAAATTTAAACCCGGTGTGTATGTAGTAGGTTCTGTTGCCAACAAGTTTCGTAATCCTGTTCAGTTTAAGATTGGTATTACCACCTGGGATAGAAGGAGAGGGAAGTGGTTTTGAAAAGAATCAATATTTTTTTTGAAAAATTTTTTTGTAAATACCGTAAATAAATTTTAATCTTTTTTCATTATTAGGATAGTCTCTGTAAGTTTTCGGCGGAGTATTTAATATAGATCCGAAATACTCTTCAGGAATATTTAATTTTTTACAAATGTATTCAATATCATATTTAATTTGTTCCGGGTTAAAAGGAATATGACTGAGTTCTTCAAGTGCCTGCTCCCTGGTAACTTCACCTGCGCAAATCTGGGTTGAAAGTGTGGCCTTACGATAATCAAGATCAAATTTTACAGGCAATAAATAAGATTGAACAAAAGCGGTGAATTTAGATTCATGATGTTTACCGCCGTATCTTTTCCAGTTAAATTCTTTTTCCAGTATTTGCATCGCATTATCCTTTGAATAAGGAGTGAGGTTTAAAATATACACAATGCGGATGCCCTTCACAAACTTATAATAGATTTCTTTCCAATATCCGAAGGTGGGGAAGTTGGTAAGCTTGCGGCTTCCGAATTTTTGCTGCACTGCTTTTATATACCTGGTATCTTTTGCATCGTAATGCCACCTGCGGGGCAAAATTCCTTCAGTAGCAATATTGCCACCGCTGATAATATATTTTATCCCATATTTGGCAGCCATTTGATGAAGGGCACCCGGTATTGCAATATCCGTTGGTGTTTCTGCTTCAATAACGGAGGCTTTCAAAAAGGCTAATTGTAAATCACGGAATTCTTCCCAATTCAATACATAGCTTTCATAATCAAATCCTGATTTTTCAGCAACTGTCTTAATATTGTTTACTGCCATTTCCGAGTTCCACCCATTATCTAAATGTACCAGTAATACCCTCAAGCCCCATCCCTTTAGTAAGTAAGCTACATATGCACTATCAATTCCCCCGCTGATGCCTAATAAACAATCGTATTCTTTATTCCTGCCATTTCGTTTTATTTTTTCAATTATTTTTTTGAGTATTTTATCACTTTCCTCACCCTGGTAAGAACCTTTGGCGGTGTTTTCAAAATAATTTGTACAATGATTACAATAACCTCTTGTATCAAAAGTTATTTCCGGATCACTTGTATCCATCACACATCGTAAGCATTGCTGGTATGGACGAATACTTACTGCCACTCATTAAAATTAATAGTTGAAAGATCAGGATAGTTTATTAAAACACCCTGTTTTTTGCCCTGGTATATAAACATACTGGCGGCGGCCAATCCATTAGCATGGCCTTTTATAAAAGCTTCTTCCATATGCTTCAACGTACCGGCACCACCCAAGGCAACTACTGGAATTTTGACAGCTTCAGCCACCTGCTTTATCAAATCAATATCATATCCATTCATCATACCATCTCTTTTAACCGATTGAACAATTATTTCACCGGCTCCCATGCTTTCTATAAGCCTGGCATATTCTACCGGGGAATAGTTGAGAGACCTTCTACCATTATTAAGCCATATTTTTTCGGTTTTCCAGAAACCCTTTTTTACATCCATACACACAACAATAGTAGAAGAACCAAAAGCATCTGCCGCTTCTCTGATAAATTCAGGACGCATGCCTGCACTTGTATTTATCATCACTCTCTCTGCACCTGCATGTATAAGTTTCCTGATGTCAGCAATATTTTTAATGCCGCCACCCACTGTAAATGGCATATGTGCCTCCTCACCAATTTTTCTTACTAAATCCGGAGATATAAGCCTGTTTTCTTTGGTTGCTTTTATATCTAAAAAAAACAACTCATCTGCATGAGAATCATTAAAGATTTTAACGGCATTTAATGGATCACCAATATATTTATAATCAGTAAAAACTTTTGATTTCACTAATCCGTTATTCATTAACAGCAACACTGGTATCAATCTCGGCCTCGGCATTTCAATAATTCATAAAATTTGCAAGTAAAGTGGTGCCGTGCCGGTGACTTTTTTCAGGATGAAATTGTACACCAAAAATATTTTCCTTTCCTATTGCTGAAGGAAATTTGCTTTCATACAGCGTTTCGCTTGCAACATGTGTTTTTGCCGGGGAAATTAAATGATAGGAATGAATATAATAAAATTCAGCATTATCCGGAATATTTTGAAAAAGCATGTTTTCTGAAACTTTTATAACATTATTCCACCCGATATGAGGAATTTTAAATTTCAGGTTATTTCTTACTTTGAATTTTACAACTACTGCATCAATCCAACCCAGGCCGGCCACCTTTCCCTCTTCACTACTTTTGGCC
>JBKJXQ010000516.1:0-2940 GCA_046716235.1 Chitinophagaceae bacterium | reverse complement strand
CTTTCAAACCATTAATATTTTTGGGAGTTACTGTGAACTATGGTCTTGTCTATTGACCATCAAAGATTCGCCTTCAGCTCCAGTAAAAATCCCTTCACTTTTTCCAGTGATTGGGTCACGATAAACTTTTCATCTGCTTTTTTATTTTTCTTCAGATAATCTTTGGCGCCTTCAATAGTGAATTTACGGCGGCGAAGCAGGTCGTATATCAGTACCAGGTTTTTAACATCTATCGGGCGGAAGAAGCGGTCACCTTTTTTATTCTTACGGGGTTGCAGAATGTCAAACTCAGTTTCCCAGTAGCGGATCAGCGATTGGTTTTCCCGGAACATAGTGGCCACTGCTCCAATTGAATAATATTGCTTTTGAAAAAGAATATCATCTTCCGGTATTTTAATCAGGTCAGCATTAATATCAATATCTTTTAATGAACGGCGCCCCCGGTTAGAGGCTGGTTTTACCTTTACTGTTTCAACTACCTGTTCTTTTATTGCCAGAGTTTCTTTTTCCTCCACTGGTAATTTTTTTTCAGTGCCGGTTGTAGCGGCATTATCAGCTTCTTCAACACTGGCAAAATCAAAAGTTATTTGTGAAAGTTGCTTTTCCATTGCAGTGTAAAGATACAAGGCATATAATGCCTGTAAGGCAATGGAAACACAGTGTGGAAAAGTAATGGCAATAAGAAAAATAAATTACACTGAGATAGAATTGTTAATCAAGACTCTGGTTACTGGCAGCAGCTTTTTTTAATAACATATCAAACTGTTCCGGCGAAAGATCATTAAAGAAGAAATAAATAGGATTTATTTTTTCTCCGTTTTTATGCACTTCATAATGACAATGTGGCCCCGTACTTTTTCCTGTGCTGCCCACCCACCCAATCACTTCACCTCTTTTTACCATCTGTCCATTTCTGGCTTTTACCCTTACCATGTGCCCGAATAAAGTTTCATATCCGTAACCATGATTAATGATAACATGATTACCATAACCATTTCCCATATTGCCAGCGGTTGTTACTTTACCATCTGCCGTAGCATAAATGGGTGTACCCTGCGGTGCTGAAAAATCAAGTCCGGCGTGAAATTTTGTGGTTTTATAAACCGGGTCTATCCGGTAGCCGTAGCCAGAAGCTATCCGGTTAAGGTCTTTATTACTTACTGGTTGAATGGCAGGTGTATGCAAAAGAAGCTGCTCTTTATTTTTTACCAGTCCGTCTACCTCATCATACGACTTTTGCTGAACCGCAATTCTGTTGCTCAGGTTATTTAATGTAGTAAGAATGGATGAGGCAAGCTGATTGTCTTTCATTTTTTCAACAGTAGCTATTTCCAGTTTATTCTCTAATTCCTTAGCACGGGCACTGTCAGGAATAGGGGTAGCTTCAAAAATAGCCCGGTACACATCATTATCTCTTTTTTCCAGTTCCTGCATTTGTTGTTGCACGGATTGCAACCTGTCTTTAATATCTCTGTAATTATCTTTCAGATTTTCATTTTGCTGTTGCAATATTTTTTCCTTGGGTGAACCTATAAATTGAAAGGCCACATAAGAGATTAATCCGGCAGTAACAAGTGCTGCCGCCAAAAACCCAAAAATGCGCAACAACTTTACCCGCAGGGGTGTCTCCAGCTTTTCGTAGCGGAGTGTATTAGTATTATAGTAATACTTTATTTTTTTCATTTGCAAATGCCGTTAACCGGTTTTCTGCGGGTACAAAATGCGGATTGAATCTTTTACCTTTACGTCCCGTTCTGAGGGCTGACAAATATAGCCCGTTAAACCGCAAAAATCAACCCAATTACAGTAGCTATTATGATGACCAGCGCAGATATACGACAGGCATTTATGGATTTTTTCCATTCCAAAGGGCATACTATTGTGCCTTCAGCACCCATTGTGGTAAAAAATGATCCTACGCTTATGTTCACCAATGCGGGTATGAACCAGTTTAAAGATTACTTTCTTGGAAATAAAAAAGCAGAAAATTCAAGGGTGGCTGATACCCAAAAATGCCTGAGGGTAAGTGGAAAACATAATGACCTGGAAGAAGTCGGAGTAGATACTTATCATCATACTATGTTTGAAATGCTGGGCAACTGGAGTTTTGGCGACTACTTTAAAAAAGAAGCTATTCAATATAGCTGGGAGCTATTGACAGATATATATAAACTGGATAAGGATAAACTATACGTTACCATTTTTGAGGGTGATGAAAAAGAAGGCTTACCCAAAGATGAAGAGGCTTATAACGAATGGAAAAAATATATAGCCGAAGACAGGATTTTATCAGGCAACAAAAAAGATAATTTTTGGGAAATGGGCGACACCGGTCCTTGCGGCCCCTGCACCGAAATACATTTTGATACCCGTCCCGAAGCCAATAATGATGCACATTCCTTAGTGAACAATGACGATACAGGAATGGTGATGGAAATATGGAACAATGTATTTATCCAGTTCAACCGGAAAAAAGATGGCAGCCTTGAACCTTTACCTGCGAAACATGTGGATACGGGAATGGGATTGGAAAGATTGGTGAGAGTAATACAAGGAAAACAAAGTAATTATGATACCGATGTTTTTACCGGCACCATTCATGAAATAGAAAAAATAACCGGAAAGAAATATGATTACAGTGATAGCAAAGAGGCTATTGCATTTCGTGTACTGGCTGACCATATAAGAGCCATCAGTTTTACTATTGCCGATGGACAATTGCCTTCGAATACTGGTGCAGGTTATGTAATCCGTCGTATTCTTCGCCGGGCCGTTAGATATTATTATTCTTACCTGGATTATAAACAACCATTGATAGCGCAGTTAGTACCTGTATTGGCAAAACAATTTGAAAATGTTTTTCCAGAATTACAAAAGCAAGTTGATTTTGTAACTAAGGTGGTGAAGGAAGAGGAAGATGCTTTTTTAAGGACGCTGGAT
>JBKJXQ010000515.1:0-15687 GCA_046716235.1 Chitinophagaceae bacterium | reverse complement strand
GAATAAGGAAGATAAGCCAATGAAGGAATTGGTTTGCTAAAAATAAGGTTAGCTTTTTTACCAACCGATATACTTCCCACTTCTTCCTGTAATTCCATAGCATAAGCACCGTTGATAGTGGCGGCATTGATAGCTTCTTCCGGCAGCATTTTCATTTGAATGCAGCTCATTGAAACTACAGTATTCATATTGCCGGAAGGAGATGAACCGGGATTATAATCTGAGGCTAATGCAATGGCACAGCCAGCATCAATTAATTTTCTTGCTGGCTGAAAGGGCATTCCTAAAAAGTATGCTGCCGTTGGTAACAAGGTTCCAATGCTAGTATGGTTTAAAGAACTGGCGGTGGCGAGTAACTTTATATCATCATCCGTCATAATTTCAAGGTGATCGAGTGAGACAGCCTTTAGTTTTAAACCAACTTCAATTCCACCGATTGAGTTGAGCTGGTTCACATGTAATTTTGGTTTCAATCCATAATTCATTCCCGCTTTACAAATTGTTTCTGTTTCCTGTGGTGAGAAAAATCCGGATTCACAAAACACATCAATATAGTCAGCTAATCTTTCTTTTGCTATCACCGGCAGCATTTCATTAATTATTAAATCAATATAGCCCTGGTGATTTTCTTTATACTGTAATGGATAAGTGTGGGCACCAAGAAAAGTTGCTTTTACAGGTATTGGCGAAGTCTCTTTGAGTTTTTTAATGACCCGCAATATTTTTAACTCACTTTCTACGGTGAGGCCGTAACCACTTTTTATTTCAACAGCACCAGTACCGAGAAGAATAATTTCCTGTAGCCTCGCCCATGCAGTCCGTAATAAATCAAGTTCAGAAGTTTCGGCAATTTTCTTTGCAGAGTTTAAAATACCTCCACCTTTCAATGCTATTTCTGCATAGCTAATTCCATTTATCTTATCAATAAACTCTTGTTCCCTGCTGCTGGCAAATACAAGGTGAGTGTGGCTGTCGCACCAGGCAGGAAGTATCATTTGTTCCGACGCATCAATTATAGTATACTTGCCTTCTTCTTGCCATGGCAGGTTATCCATTTTTCCATATCCCGCTATCAAACCACCCTCAATTATCAGGTAGGCATTTTCAATACATGGTAAATTATTTAATTCTTTTCCTCTTAGCAGCTTATTATTTTCACGGATATTAACAAGGCACTTTATATTAATTACCTCAGTCCTCATTGGTCCAATCTATTTTTACTTTTCGTCTTAATAATTCGGTTACGGGTTTTCCGTTTGCATCAACATCTTTTACTGCAACAAAGAATAAATAAAGAGGGGTGTTAATATTTCTTAATTTTATTATTTTGCCATCGGCTATATCATATAATTGTTTTATGGCTTTTGTGCATAAAAAACGGTTTTTGCCGAGGCCTACTACTTTTCGGTTATAAGGGTGCCAATCAGCACTTTTTTTATAAAACCAATATGACCAGCCAGCTTCGCTTATATTTAGTTCCTTATTTGTATTATACTCATCCCCATCTCTTAACTCTAACAATGGCAGATAGGCAAAGTCACGAATGGGACTGGTTTCGGTAAACCTGTAAACGGAATCTTTAATACTTGCAAATACATAAACGCCTTCAGTATTTTCAAGCATTATCTGAAATTTAAATGCTGATTTCTTCAGTGTAAGATTTGTCTGAAAATCACCTAACAAAAAAGACTGATCCTGCAATACCCGGATCATTACATTCTTTTGCTGTGAAAAAGCAAAGGCAGGAATCAGGATAAATAATAATAATATTTTTTTCATTTTAAAGGAGGTTTCATTTAAGGGATTATTAAACAAATTTAACCTTAAAGTTTGAAAGACGGAAAGTTCAAATTTAATCCAAGGTTAGAGATTTCATCATCAGCCAATCAGTCTGTAAGTCATTCCCCAGTAAAAATTTATGCTTCGAAAATTTTTCAAACCCAAATTTTGTATAAAAAGCAATAGCCCTGTTATTCTTTTCCCATACTCCCAGCCAAATGACTTCTTTGTTTTGCTCAGCGGCTACATCCAAACATGTTTTCATCAATGCTTTTCCCACACCTTTTCCAATGGAAGATTGTAACGCATATATCCTGGCTATTTCTATCGAAGTTTTACCTGCAAATTCAGGTCGTATCTCTCCTTCTCTGAGTCTTGCATAACCTACCGGCTCTTCCCCATCATAAGCCAGGAAAAAAGTTGAATCGTTTAGTTCTACTTCTTTCATCAAAGCCTTTTTGGTAAATTGTTCATTCATAAACTTATTTATGTCTTCGTCGGTATTTTGCCATGCAAAGGACTCATAAAAAGTCTGCCGGCTCATGTCGGCAATCAGTTCGGCATCAGCAATGGTAGCATATCTGATAGTTATCATGTTGGAAAGCTATAAAAAAAATTAAAACCACGATTTCTTTTTTCAATATAAAACGATGATAATAGCACCATCCTTTTAATTTATCAAAATGCAACATCAACCATTTAATCGTTCTTATTCTTTTAGTAATAAATTTGTACAAATCATATAAAATTGTCTGAAAAAGAAACATACTTCCCTGTCATTATTATTGGTGGCGGTCCTATTGGCCTTGCCTGTGCATTGGAAGCGAAAAAAGCCGGTATTAATCATTTGATATTGGAAAAAGGTTCTCTGGTTAATTCCTTGTACAATTACCCGATCAATATGACTTTCTTCTCTACATCCGAAAGATTGGAAATTGATAATATCCCTTTTGTATCTAATAATGCCAAACCAACCCGCAATGAAGCATTAGAGTATTATCGCCGGGTAGCAGTATCAGGCCAGTTAAATATTCACCTGTTTGAAGAAGTATTAGAAGTAAGACCATCGTCAACTATTTTCAATATTGTAACCAGCAAATCCACTTACACTGCTCATCATATTATTATTTGTACCGGCTTTTATGATATACCTTATTTATTAAATGTACCGGGAGAAAATTTACCAAAAGTTACCCACTACTATAAAGACCCACACTTTTATGCTTTTCAAAAAGTATTGGTAGTTGGTGCACAAAACTCTGCGGTGGATGCAGCTTTAGAAACCTGGCGCAAAGGTGCAGAAGTAACAATGATTATCCGCAAAGAGGAAATAGGCCAACGGGTAAAATATTGGGTAAGGCCTGATATTATAAACCGGATAGAAGAAGGTTCTATCAAGGCGTATTATAATTCATCCATAAAAGAAATCAGGGAACAGGAAGTGGATATACAAACAGAGAACGGCATCACAACTATTGCCAATGACAGGGTGATAGCCCTCACTGGTTATCAACCCAACCTGAAATTTTTACGTAGCATGGGCATTCAATTATCCGATGATGAAATTATGTGTCCCGTTATTAATAATGAAACCCACGAAACCAATATAAAAAATATTTTTCTCGCTGGTGTTATTTGTGGCGGCATGAATACGCATCGGTTATTTATTGAAAATTCAAGGGAACATGCGGTTAAAATTATTCAAACCATTCAACAACGGGTTTTTTGACGCATCACTCCTACCTTTTCTTTTTTGGATAAGCCCTCCTGAACACAGCCATGGCTCAGTCAAAATTTCTTTTAAATAACTAACAGCCTGTTAACATAAATATCTTCCGGGTAAATCAAGAGGTTTTAAATTATCTACGCACCTATAAATCACAAATTACAAACTCTCAATAACCATAGCTGATGCACCCCCTCCACCATTACATATTCCTGCTGCGCCATACCTGGCCTTATTAGCTTTCAATACATTTATTAAAGTAACAATAATCCTGGCCCCACTGCATCCCAACGGATGACCAATTGATACGGCTCCCCCATGTACATTTACTTTTGCCGGATCAAGTTTCATACGTCTTGTGTTTTCTATCCCTACCACGGCAAATGCCTCATTCAATTCCCAGTAGCTGATGTCTTCCATTTTTAAGCCAGCTTTTACAATTGCTTTCGGTACAGCTATCGAAGGGGTAGTAGTAAACCATTCTGGTGCCTGCTCTGCATCGGCGTACGATAATATTTTGGCCATAGGCTTCAATCCCAACTCATTTGCTTTTTCTTTACTCATTAATACCAATGCTGCTGCTCCATCATTCATCGTACTTGCATTAGCTGCTGTTACCGTTCCGTCTTTTGTAAACGCAGGATTAAGGGATGGGATTTTATCAAATTTCACATTGTAAGGTTCTTCATCTTTTGCAAATATTACCGGGTCGCCTTTTCGTTGTGGTATTTCCACCGGTATTATTTCATTATCAAATAAACCCTTTTCCCATGCCGCCTGGCTGCGTTTATAACTTTCAATAGCAAAAGCGTCCTGGTCGGCCCTGCTGATTCCACAGGTAGTTGCACAATATTCTGCTGCATTACCCATAGCCTTCCCATCATACACATCTGTCAACCCATCTTTTGCCAATCCATCTATCAGCGATGTATTACCATATTTGTTTCCCCACCTTACACTATCTGCATAAAATGGCACATTGCTCATACTCTCCATACCACCAGCCACAACTATGTTTGCATCACCCAGCATAATGCTCTGTGCAGCTTGTGCAATAGCTTTCATACCACTGGCACAAACTTTGTTTATCGTTGTGCAATTCACTTCGTTGGGCAAACCTGCAAACTTAGCGGCTTGTCTTGCGGGAGCCTGACCAAGATTTGCCTGTATCACACATCCCATTAATACATCTTCTACCTGTTCAGCTTTTATTCCTGCTTTTAGTAAAGCCCCTTTAATTGCAGCTGCGCCTAATTGTGTTGAGGACAAATTTTTTAACCCCCCACCAAAACTGCCGATGGGTGTACGAACTGCTGAAATAATATATACTTCCGTCATTAAGTAAAATTTTAGTTTTATCGAATACTATTGAGAAGAATCCTCGTTTACAATAAAATTTAATACGAAGGTAACGATTGTTAGTACTATTATTATTTCAAAACTAATGGCACGATTATTACGCTGATCTAACAAGTGAAATTATAAGCTAACAGATGCAAATTGGTAGCGGATTATAAGCTGAAATGAAGTAATTTTACACATTAATAAAACATAAGGCAGCTTACTACTGTCAGGAAAATTTATACATGAGCGAAATAAAATTGAAGCCTTCACGGATTGAAGTGATGCATTATCTGGCGCAGAAAATTGACAGCATTATCGATGAGTTTTTGAAAAAAATTGATACTAACTGGCAACCTGCCGACTTTTTGCCCGTAAGTTCCGGGGAAAATTTTGCCAGCGAAATAAAAGAGCTACAGGCTGAATGTAAAGAACTTCCGTATGATTATTTAGCTGTTTTAATTGGCGATGTTATTACTGAAGAAGCCTTGCCCACATACGAAAGCTGGCTGATTGAAGTAGATGGAATTACGAAAACAGAACCACAGGGCTGGAGCAAATGGATAAGAATGTGGAGTGCGGAAGAAAACCGGCATGGCGACTTGCTAAATAAATTTTTATACCTCTCAGGCCGTGTCAATATGCGGCAGATGGAAATAAGCACCCAGCATTTAATAGCAGATGGTATGGAAATAGGTACCGCTAAAGACCCTTACAAAAATTTTGTTTACACTTCTTTTCAAGAGCTGGCTACCAATATTTCGCACCGGCGTACTGCTACTCTTGCCAAAAAGCATGGCAGTAACCAACTTTCGCAGATATGTGGGGTTATTGCAGCTGACGAAGCCCGGCATGCTAAAGCTTACAAGAGTTTTGTAACAAAAATATTTGAAATTGATGCCAGTGAAATGATGCTGGCGTTTGAATACATGATGCGTAAAAGAATAGTAATGCCTGCCCATTTTTTGAGACAGGCTGGGGAATCTATTGGTAAAACTTTTACTCACTTTAGTGATGCTGCCCAGCGGCTTGGGGTTTATACCAGTCAGGATTATACACATATTTTAGAATCGCTGATAAAGGAATGGAATATTGGTAACATCTGCAGCCTGACATGTGAAGCTGAAAAAGCCAGGGATTATTTAATGACGCTTCCCGAACGATTCAAAAAAATTTCTGAGCGGGGCTTGAAAGCACCGGTAGAATATCAATTTAACTGGATTCAGTAAATCTATAATTATTGATTTTTTCTCTTACATAAAAGCATTTTCCTGGAATGCATGATCATTTTTTTATAGACATATTATTTCGGCCGGAACAACTATTCCATAATAGGCTTATTTTCATGGACAGCGTACCGTTTAAAAAAATTCGGTTTGAAACAGCCTCATTCAATTAAAGATATAATCGGAGACACAGACATTTACCTCGTCGATCAGATACTAAAAGACAGGTATAAATTAAGTGATACTATTCTTGATGCCGGTTGCGGTTCGGGCAGAAATATGTATTGGTTTCTTCAAAACAATATCAATATTTATGGGATTGATAGCAATGAGGAAACGATCAGGGTTTTAAAAAATAGATATCCATTGCTGCCAGCGGAAAGACTGCAAACTTCATTCATTGAAAAAATGCCATTTGAAAATGATTACTTTGATCATATTCTTAGCAGCGCCGTTTTGCATTTTGCAACTACAACGATGCATTTTCAAAACATGGTAACTGAAATGGTTCGGGTATTAAAACCCGGAGGAACTTTATTTATCCGAATGACTTCTAATATTGGTATTGAAGATAAAGTACAACTTAAATCCGACGGAATATATACAATACCCGATAGCTCTACCCGTTTTTTATTAACCCGTCAATTACTATCGACGCTTCTTAAGAAATATCAGCTATTATTTATTGAACCCCTAAAAACCGTTAATGTGGATGATGTAAGGTGTATGAGTACATTGGTATTACAAAAATAAATTTGCCTTCATTTTTTGTATTAGCATTGATGTTTTAATATATCATACATAATCTTCTATATAGTGACCTTTTTCTATTACACCATCTTTCGCTGAGTTTCTGTTTTAAATAATGAAAACACTCAAATTAATTTTATAATTTGTTATAATCTTCCCTTCATATATTTATGATTATCAATGGTTTAATTATCTAAAATTTCATTTTTTAACAATTGAAATTTCTTTGGCATCCTTTATGAAATAATAGATCGTTATCGTTATTTACTCAAACTTAAATTTACAGTTATGAAAAAATTTTTCTCTATCCTTACCATAACTGCAGTAGCAGCTGTGGTAATTACAGCTTGTAACAGAACACCCGCAACACCTAAAGCAGTTTTGTATGAAGATACAGCAGGACTGGCCGAATTTCAGAATTGGAAAGCAATGAACGAACGGGCTGAGGCCAATGAAGCTTATATGAATACTACTAAAAAAAGTACTGCTAAAAATTATTCATCTTCAAATAAAAGTGGAACAATGACATCCTCTTCTTCTCATACTGCCCTTCCAGCAAAAAAGAAGGGATGGAGTAAAGCTGCTAAATATTCAGCTATTGGTGGGGGTGCCGGAATTGTATTAGGTGCCGTAATTAATAAACGTAACCGTGTAGCCGGTGGAGTAATTGGTGGTGTACTTGGTGCCGGAGCTGGTTATGGAATAGGTCGTTCACAGGATAAAAAAGACGGTCGTTATTAAATAAATACAATCCAATTATCCTTTTATATTTTTAAATAAGGGTCATACATTTGTATGACCCTTATACTTTTATTACTTTGTATTATTACATCTTTATCAATTTCTGCTGAACACTTCCCTCTTCTGTTATTACCTGTAAAAGATATGTACCAACCTGCAATTTACTTACACCATCTACCTCAAAAGTATTTAAGCCATTGATACAGGATTGATAGTGGGTTAAAATCGTTTTACCCGAAATATCTGTCAACCGAAGCTGGACCAGCTGTTTTGACGCTGAAACAACTTGTATTTTCAGCTCAGTAGAAAAGGGATTTGGATAGCTACGAAGCAGCAGCGTTTGATTTTGTTTTTTAATTAATGAAACCACAGGACTGTATTTAAACTGGCCGTCAAAATCAATAAGTTTAAGACGATAATTATTATTACCTGTTGCCGGAAACGAATCTATAAAATTATATAGCTGTACCGTTGAAGAAATACCGGTATTGGCCAACACCCCTATTTTAGAAAAAACTGCCGAACCATTGCTTTTTTCAACTACCATTTCAGCACTGTTATTTTCATTAGTAGTAGACCAGTTGAGCCTTACATATTCATTTTGCCAAACCGCATTAAACGAAACTAATGTAACCGGCAAAGTTGTGGTTACGGCTACTGTATTCTGTGCCGAACCAACTTCTGTTGCTGCTACATAATCCCGGGCTGTAGTTAATAAGTTAGAGGCTGAATATGATGCAGTGGTGGCCGTGTATTTTAAAATAAAGGCACCTCCTGAAGGGATATAATAAGAGCTATTACCACCCGATATTACCCCTCCGTCAAATGTAATGATACCGGTAGCTCCAGCGGAAGGAACAGCCGTAGAATTAGCGGATGTTACCTGGCTGCTTGCATGTAATCCCACATAAGAAAACCCTGTTGGAATTTCATCAGTTATCTTATCGATAGTAATACCATAAGCACCCGGATTACTGATTGTAACGGTAAAAGTTGCTGTTGTATTAACACCATATATCGAACGATCAGAAGTTTTAGAAATAGTAAGTGGATTGGCCGATGAAGAAACGGTGACTGGTGTACCGGAACCCAAACTGGTATTTAGTGCATACTTATAATTGGTACTGCCACTGGTAGCACCTGCACAAGGTAAAAGATAAGTAGTAAAATTTGATCCCGTAATTCGGAAAGTCCAGCGGATAGTAACAGTGGCACCCACAGAGCCATTGCCTGTTCTGAAATAAAGTGAATCCGTAACACCAGCCACAACCCCCGGAACAGTGCTGGCTATAACCTGTGTCCCCAATAAAGTTATCTTGGTAGGATCAAACTGTGAAGAAACGGCAACCTGAAAATCGGCCTCATCATTATTCTGTACGTTTCCTACTGAATATGTTACGTCATCCAATATTAACCCTCCTATCAAATCCTGGTTGGTAAAAGTTTGTGTAGCTGCACCACCTGCATTGGCACTGATGCTCGACCTGTTATAGATGGCAAAGCTTTGTGTTTTTGAACTGGCCGTATTATCACTTAACGTTATATTAAAAGTGCCAATTGGGGTTACACTGGCAGGATAGGATACATAATAATAACAAATTTTTGTTTCTCCGGGAGCCAGTGTACCTACGTTCACAATATTGCTGGCAGGTGTAACGACTGCATAGTTTTGACCAACGACGGAAGTAGTGATGGATGTAATTGTAAATTTAAGCCCAGAGTAAGCGGTACCACTATTGCTGTTATTTTTTACTTCAAAACCTGCATAGGCTTTGGTAAGGGTGGTTGGTGAGTTCGCATCTACTATAAAATAAGGAGCAGTTATTCTTGTAATGGTAAAATGATTGCCATCAAGTGCAAAAGCAGTTGCAGACAGGCAAATAAACCAGAGGATAAAAATCTTTTTCATAGTAATTGGATAATATGGACTTCGTAAAACTTACCGGTAAAGATATTGCCAGATAACGCCCGATTACATTTTATCGTATAATAAATGTAAGCGTTATTACTTCTATCTATTGCTCAGCAAGAGTATTCACTTATTTTTAATATAACTATTTTGGATTTCAAAAAATGATTTCTGATCCACAAATAGTAAGGTTAAAATACTATCCGCATCTTTTTCTTATATTCGAAATCACAATTATCAACTATGCTGCTAAAAAAAACACCCCTGTTTCTCCTCATTAATTTATTACTTTCTGGTATTGGTTTTTCTCAAGATGTAAAACGAAACCTTCGTCCCGGCGATATTTACCGGTTGCAAACTACCGGAGACGCACAAATATCACCCGATGGAAAGTGGCTTGCCTATACACTAACCCATGTTGATTCTGCAAAAGATAAACGGAATACGGATATCTGGATGATGAGTTGGGATGGCACCGAAACCATACAGCTAACAAATAGCCTGGAGAGTGAAAGCAGCCCACGTTGGAGTCCTGATGGAAAATATATTTCATTTACAGCAGCCCGCAATGGCAGCAGCAGCCAACTGTATTTATTAAACAGGCTTGGTGGGGAGGCTATTAAACTAACAGACATAAAAGGCGAGCTGAATGATTATGACTGGAGCCCTGATGGGAAAAAGATTTTACTTACTGTAAAAGATTATGAAGATACATCTGTTAAAAAAGGCAGTAAACCTTATGTTATTGATCGTTATCGTTTCAAACAGGATGTAAGCGGCTATCAGTATGATAAACGCAAAACCCACCTCTATCTTTTTGATATAACAACGAAGAAGGCAGATACACTGACCCGTGGAAATTATAATGAAAGCAACGGACAATGGAGCCCGGATGGTTCCAGAATAGTATTTGTAAGTAACCTTACAGAAGATCCCGACAAAAATCAAAACTCAGATATTTTTATTATCGCAGCAAAACCAGGTGCAGTCGCCAAACAAATTACTGACTGGAAAGGAAGTGATGGCTCGCCGGAATGGAGTCCCGATGGAAAAAGTATTGCTTACCTGCGCAGTACATCAGATGCAAATTACAGTATGTACGACCAATCCGTTCTCTGTATAATTCCTCCTGATGGAGGCGAATCAGTTTTGCTAAGTAAAACATTGGATCGTCCGGTTGCTAATCCGCGATGGAACAAAGATGGCAGCAGCATTGCTATATTGGTTACAGATGATTGTGAACGTTACATTGCTGCTTTCGATATCAAGAACAGAACGATGAATAAAATTATCGGCGGCAACCGTTCATTCAATTCGTTGGCATTACATCCTAATGGTAACTGGATTACTTCTATGTCATCCCCACAACTTCCTTCTGAATTTTATACAGTAGAAGGGGGAAATCTCCGTCGCCTTACTAAGATTCAGGATAATTTTGTTGCACCCCTGTCATTAGCTAAAGTAGAAAAATTCACCTCGAAAAGTAAAGACGGTAATCTTGTTTCTAATCTTTTGTATTTGCCTGCTAATGCTAAAAAGGAAAAATTACCTGTTATCTTCTTTATACATGGCGGCCCGGTGGGGCAGGATGATTATAGTTTTGATTTAACAAGACAAATTTTGGCGGCCAACGGATACGCTGTTGTAGCAGTAAATTATCGTGGCAGTAATGGACGTGGTATTGATTACAGTAAAGCTATCTATGCCGATTGGGGTAATAAGGAAGTACTGGATATACAAGGTGCCGCTGATTATTTAATCAATAAAGAAATAGTAGATGGAGATAATATGGGTATTGGTGGATGGAGCTATGGTGGTATTCTTACTGATTATACGATTGCAAAAGACAACCGTTTCAAAGCAGCAGTCAGTGGTGCCGGAAGTGCATTGCAATTATCTCTTTATGGAGTAGACCAATATATACTGCAATTAGACAATGAACTCGGACAACCCTGGAAAGATAAAAATTATGAAAAATATTTAAAACTCTCCTACCCTTTTTTAAATGCAGATAAAATAAAAACACCCACATTATTTATGACAGGGGAAAAAGATTTTAATGTGCCGGCAATTGGTAGTGAGCAAATGTACCAGGCACTTCGATCCATCGGTACTCCTACAGGATTGATTGTATATCCGGGTCAATTTCACGGTATAACTGTACCAGCTTTTCAAAAAGACAGGCTGGAGAGGTATGTGGAATGGTTTGACAGGTATTTAAAGAAAAAACCATTTTAAAAATAACAACGACTTATACAGATGTCATTATTTATTTCCTCTTTAAATTCCGGAAGCAATGGTAATTGCTATTATATTGGCAATAAAAAAGAAGCCGTTTTGGTAGATGCTGGTATCAGCTGTCTTGAAACAGAGAAACGATTAAAAAAACTGGGCTTAGAGATGGAAAAAATAAAAGCCATTTTTATTTCACATGAACATAACGACCATATAAGCGGTGTGGCTGTACTGGCCAAAAAATACCAACTACCAGTTTACATAACAGAAGGTACACAACAATATGGGAAAGTACATGTAGAAAAAAAACTCCTCAATCGTTTTGTTGCCAATGAGCAGGTTTTAATTGGGGATTTGACTATTACTGCGTTTAAAAAAAATCATGATGCCAGCGACCCGCATAGTTTTACTATATCATCAAACAATGTGAAAGTTGGCGTCTTTACTGACATTGGTATAGTGTGTCCACAGGTCATTCATCATTTTCGACAATGTAATGCTGCATTTCTCGAAGCCAATTATGATGTGGAGATGCTTGCAAATGGCGGATATCCTTATTTTTTAAAAAAACGAATTACTGATGGGAAGGGGCACTTATCAAACATACAGGCATTAGAACTTTTTCGTAAAAACAGGGCTTCTTTTATGAGCCATCTGATATTATCACATCTGTCAAAAAATAATAATAGCAGTGAGTTAGTCAGCAATATTTTTAAAGAACATGCCGGGAATACAAAAATAATTGTGGCTTCCCGTAATGAAGAAACTGCCATTTATAATATTCTTCCTCCTCAAAAAATAACTGGTATTAAAATCAGGAAAGTTAAAGCTCCGGTTGAACAAATTCAGCTCAGTTTATTTTAATATTTCTAATGAATATTTATTATTCAGGCAATTCAAGCAGAGAAAAATTTATGTGGGTTCAAAAAAGGTAGATATTTGCCTACCGGATAATCAGGAAAGTTCCTTTCATTACTGCACCTCCCTCTTTCATATCTAATATATAAACATAGGCACCGGATGGCTGTGGTAGTCCTTTATACTTGCCATCCCATGCCAGGTTGATGTCTTTTGTTTGAAAAACTATTTGTCCATACCTGTTAAAAACTGACAAATTAAAATTTGTAAAGGCACTTAAGGCAGGAATGTACCAGGTATCATTTACTCCATCTGAGTTAGGTGTAAATCCGGTTGGTATATAAATATCTTTATACACAAAAACATGAACTATATCAGTAGCAGTTCCACAACCGGCATTTGATATTACATTTAATACATAATCAATATCAACAGGAGGAGTAACGATAGGTTTTAATGCGAGAGGATTATTAATATTTATAGCAGGTGACCAGGAAAAACTGATATCCTGACCGGAAACAGTTCCAGATAGCTGTACCTGGTTACCAGTAATGATTATTTTGTCGGGTCCTGCATTGGCACGGGGTCTTTCAATAACATCTATATCTATTAACGCCGTATCAGCACAGGCAAATTGATTAGAAACAATTACCATATACTGTATCGTATCTGCAGGCGTGGCGGTTGGATTAAAAATAACAGCAGAAGATAACCCCGATGCAGGCAGCCACCTGTAACTATTACCTCCACTACTTTCCAATTGAATTTTATCGCCGGAACAAATAATCGCATCCGAAAATGTAGTAACCGCAACTGGATTAATATTGATACTTACGGTAACCGAATCCAAATGAGTACAACCTACAGTATTTGTAACAAGTACATAATATTTCCCTGATTCAGATGTTTTAATATTATTAATCGGAATAATGTTACCTGTTGCCGAAAAACCATTTGGCCCTGTCCATTCATATTGTGCTCCCCCGGTAGCAGTTAACAACATATTATTTTTCTCACACAATGGTGAATTACTTGCAGCCGTTGTTACAGGATTGGCCAATACCTGTATAGTAAGTGCGGCAGATACAACCCGGCATTTTATTGAATTCAAATTACCTGCCTCTGCAGCACTTAACCTATATTTATAAATACCGGTTGGCGCATTGGCAGGAAAGCTTCTAATATATGTGGTAGTGGTAGCCCCTGAAATATCTGTCCAGTTAATGTTATCATTACTTTGTTGCCATTGATAGGATGGGTTGTTAAACCCGGCAGACACCGTAGTATTAAAAGTAAATATTTGTGCAATGCCTTCACAATAGGAAACGGTAGCAGCTGGATATCCAAGAATTGATGGAGCTAACTGCGGGCCACATGGCCTGAACGTAATATCATCGAGAGCCAGGTCATTACCACAACCACCTTGTGAATTATTAAAAATACGGAGCACAATATCTGAAACACCGATGGGAGTGTTAAAGAAAAAGCCATACTGTTGCCAGGTAGGGTTTGACTGAGAAGAAATATTACCGGTATTATATGTTTGCAATAACGTTCCGTCCGTTTTTTCAATAGTGAAAGTAAGATTTGGCTGAATCCCATTAGCGCCACAGGCACTGGTGCGTAGCACATTCATTATCCATGCGGCAAATTCAAAAGTTGTATTACTGCATAATCCACTTACTGTTTCCACATAAAAAGCACTGGGCTGTACTGATGCATTAACCAGCATAAAAAAACCATTTGGATCACCCGTATGATCCGAGCTAAGTGTATGCCAACTGCTGGAAAAACAATTAGTAGTATTGCTTCTTACCGTATAAAATCCATCATTGGGACAATCGTTCGTTACATATTGATAATTAGTAGTAGCCGCAGCTAATGGTGAACCTGGATTGGAGCCAGCACCAAACGTTGTATTAACTATAGGATCACCCAAACTTCCCTGACAAAGCTGGGCATTTGCTTTTTTAAAATTTATAAAAAAAAATATCGCTACTATTGAAACTTTGCAAGTAAACCCCACAAATGAAAATTTAATATAAAGACTAAAATAGCGATTTTATTTTAAGAGGGTAGTAAAAAGTATCAGTAAATATTTTGCTTATTGTACACAAAAAACAGTTGTGACTATAATTTAAATTAGCAAGCAGCAGGGGTAATAAAACCGGGATTGATGAAAAAAAATAAAATCCCTTAGATGGCGATCAGCATAAGGCAGCAACAGCTGTTCCGGCACAAAATGATCACAGGCACATAGCAGAAATTATTTAAATCTGCCGATAATTTTTTTAAACAGGAAACTTTTATTAAACTATTTTCGTATCTTATATTTTAAAGGATTAAATATTTTTAAACTATAGCAGTATGCGAAAGATTGTTACAATATTTATTATAGTTATTTTCATCATTTATAGTACAATATCTTGTAGTAAAGACCCCGGTAGCGGAACCGGTGGTACAACTCTTGACTGCAATTCGGTTTCTAATAAAGCCTTTGCTGCAGATGTAAACCCCATTATTCAAGCCAGGTGTAATATTGCAGGTTGCCATGCAAGTGGAAGTTTTAACGGACCGGGAGCATTTACAAATTACGCTGAGGTATTTAATGCCCGATCTCTTATCCGTTCTGCTATAGCTTCAGGTAGAATGCCTCAGGGTGGTGCACTCTCCACTTCCCAAAAAAATTCTGTTCTTTGCTGGATTGATAGTGGAGCTCCTAATAATTAGTATCCCAACATACAGATAGTTTCAATACATTATCTCTGCCATTCTTTATTCATCTTTCTGCTTTTTCATGTAATAGTTTAGCGCAGTCTGTTTTTTATTAAAATTTGTATCCTAAATTATTAGTCATACTTAACTCTAAGGTTATGCCAATAATTTTATTTCCGCATTCAATTTTTTTAAAGAACGATTATATAATTGAATTGTAAGAAATCTTTTAATGACTTTTATAGAAAATCTCCTGATTACTTTCAGGCAATTGTATTATCGGCAGGTCAGCTATTGAATCAGGAATAATAAAAATCAGCTTCTTAAAACCTGCATATTAGTGATAACACCATTTTTTTTTCATAAAATCCATGTAACAAACTAAAAACCACAAACTCCCTATATTT
>JBKJXQ010000514.1:0-4928 GCA_046716235.1 Chitinophagaceae bacterium | reverse complement strand
GAGTAACACGATAAACACTTTATCCATTCCGAGTTCTTTTTTTACCCGGCGGCAAACTTCCATACCATTCATCTTTGGCATCATCACATCCAGGAATACCAGTTGTGGATTTTCTTTTTGAATAATTTCTAAAGCAATTTCGCCGTTCTCTGCTGTTAAAAATTCTACACCTTCATCTTCCAGGTCTTCCAGCGTTTGTTCAATAAGCATACGAATGTGTGCTTCATCATCTACGATCAGTATTTTTTGTTCCATATTTTTTATTATTCCGGTTTAGTAAATTACAATAAATATTTTTTATTGATAAACCACAAACAAAACATGCTCCAAACCTTTTTCAAAACGTAATGTTTGTACAATATCCTGTTTGCCGCTCAATGCTGAATTAATAATAATAATGTCCGGCTGATTGGCAATTGCTTTTGCTACCAGTTCTTTTTCAATGGACTCTGTTACCTCGTATCCTTTTGTAGTAAGTACTTCCGTCAATGTTTTTACAGCTCCGGTATCTTCATCCACAATCATTACTTTCTTTTTAGATTTTCCCTGCTCCAACAGGCTGCCAATTTCATTAAACAACAGGCCGGTGTCTATTGGTTTGGTCAAATACCTGTCTACTCCAATCCGGAATCCTCTTGCTTTATCCTGCACAACAGATAAAACAATAATAGGAATGTCCATAGTATTGGGATCATTTTTCAATACAGCTGCTACGTCAAAGCCATTCATTTCCGGCATCATAATGTCGAGGATAATGAGGTCGGGACGATTAGCTCTTACTTTTTCCAGTGCTTCCTTTCCATTGCTTGCTTCTGTAATGTGATAGCCTGCATCACCAAGTTCCTGTTGCAATAATGAGCGGATAGAATCATCATCATCCACAATAAGAATATTGGATGCCTGTCCGATTATATTTAATTGTGAATGGGCAACCTGCTCTTTTAACTGTTTAACCAGATCTTCGAGATGCAGTGGCCTGGCTTGTGCTGTTGTTTTATTAACGGGTAAGGCAAAAGAAAAAGTACTGCCTTTCCCTACTTCACTTTCTACCCATATTCTTCCGCCATGGTGTTCCACTATTTCTTTACAAATAGGAAGACCCAAACCGGTTCCTTTTGGTTTATCGGTTAGTGTATCGCCACCCACCTGTTTGAATTGTTCAAACACAGCACCATAATCTGCGGCCGCAATGCCAATACCGGTATCGGTGATGCTAACAATCAATTCATCTTTTTCCTGGTACACCCTGCAGGTGATAGAACCTGTATCCGTAAATTTTACTGAATTGGAAATAAGGTTAATGATTACTTGAATCAATTTATCCTTATCGCCGGTTATTTCTGCCAGATCTGTTTCAATTTGTTTTATAAGTTTCAGATTTTTTTGATCGAATAAAGAAGTGGTTGCTGCAATAGCTCTTTCGGCTACTTCCGGCATGGAAACATTTTCCTGGTTCCATTCCATTTTCCCTGCTTCAATTTTTGCCAGGTCCAATACATCATTTATTAGATGAGTAAGGCGTTCACCTTCTGAGATAACTACATGAAGATTTTCGGAAATCTGGCTGATCGTTTTTTCTGTTTTCTTATCTGATTTATCTACGATGGGAAATATTTTTTCATCCAATCTTTTGCGGATGATTTTGGCAAAGCCCAATACAGAAGTTAATGGTGTTCTTAACTCATGGCTTACGGTGGAAAGAAATGCACTCTTGGCATCATTGGCTTTTTCGGCAGCTTTACTGGCCGCTTCTGCTTCCATTTTGGCCAGTCTTACATCTTCAAATAATGTTGCATTATTTAAAGCCACCCCAACTGAAGAAGCGATGGTTGATAAAAGCCGCAGGTCGTTTTCATTAAACCTGTTTTCATGTTCGGTACTTTGTATACTCAATACACCAATATTTTCATCACCTACCGGTATAGGAACACCGAGATAAGAGGCAGCCGGAACACCGATCTGTTGTATTCCCATTTGTTCCCTTAATTCCTGCAGATCTTTATTGATAAGAATTGGCTCACCACTGAGAATAATTTTTGAAGTTAACCCTTCACCCAATTTCAAGGGTTCCATATTATCACCACTCTGATATGGAAAACTGACAATATTTGTTTTTTTATTTAATAAAGCGAGATAAACAATATTGGCATTAAATAAATTTTTCAACTGGTCGCCAACCATTTTTATTAAATCATCAGCATCTAACTGTGAAGCAAGAGCTTTGCTGATACTGTTTACTGTACTCAATTCTGCAGCTCTTTGTTTTGATTCTGCCAGCAGCAAGGTGGTTTCGTCAAAGAGCCTTGCATTTTCCAGGGCCACACTCATACTATTAGTCAGGGTAGTTAATAAACGAAGATCAGCTTCATCAAATGCATCCTCCCTGTCCACATTTTGTAAACTGACAGAACCCTTTACTACATCTCCTACTATCATAGGCACAAATAAAGCAGATTTAGGCGGTAATCCTTTTCCTACACCAGTACCACCAAATTTTTTTGCAGTTTCAACATAATCTTTATTGATCAATAAAGAATGTTTGGTTTCAATCAATTGTTTATTTGCCCAAATAACAGGACGTGGATCAATTTTTAAATGAACACCTTTTTCAATCGCATAATGATAATGTTCCAGGCCTGTTTTATAATCGAATGTGCGGATCACCAGTGTTTGGGTATCAAATAACTCGCAAATACGGTTACCTACCAGTGTATAGATTGCTTTGGTGTTCATTTCCCTCACTAATCCTTCCTGTACACTATTGATAGTAGCGAGTTCTTCCTGTCGCATTTCGGTTTCTTTAAGCAGGCGGTTAGTTTCATCAAAAAGTCTTGCATTTTCCAATGCAACACTCATGCTATTGGCGAGGGTTTGTAATAGCGATACATCAGATTCTGTATATGCAAATTCCCTTTCATAGTTTTCCAGGCGAATGGTTCCATTAACTAATCCGCCGGAAATAAGCGGAACTCCCAGCCATGATTTTGCTGTATCGTCTTCCGTTTCCGATGCAGCAAAGACAGCCCCAAGTTCTTTAAACCGTTCCAGCGCATTTGTATTGATCAGCAGCGGTTGTGCTGTTTGAATGATATGTGATGTAAGACCTTTACCAAGTTCAAAGCCAAGATATTCTATGCGTTGTCCTTTAAACAAATAATAAGGGTGTGTGATGAAATTCTTCTGGCGATCATAAAATGAAATAGAAATTCCCTGCGTGTCAAACACATCACGGATCTTGTCGCCAACCAGATCATAAATGGATTGAATTTCCAGTTTGGAAGCAAGTCCTTCCTGAACACTGTTGATGATAGCCAGTTCAGCAGTACGTTGTTCGGTTTCTTTTAATAAGCGATTCGTTTCATCAAAGAGTCTTGCATTTTCCAATGCCACACTCATACTGTTGGCCAATGTTTCCAGCAATCGGGTATCTGAATCAGAAAATGCATTTTCTGTATCAATATTCTGAAGACTGACATAACCCCTGATGACATTTCCTGAAAGCATAGGTACAAACAACAACGATTTTGGCATTTGTGTGCCGGGAATCGGTGATAAACCATATTCATTTATAGCTTGTTCCTCTGTGGCTATATGAATGGTATGCTTTTTATCTATCAGTAATTGTCTAAGATGATTAATGGGCCGGGATTCAGCTTTTACTTTTTCGTTATTTTCAAAAAAGTAATTGAATTGCTCAGTTTTATTTTCCAAATCAAAAGTGGAAATAAGTACCACCTGCGCATTAAAGAGGTTTTGAACCCGGTCGCCTACGAGATTATAAATGCCCTCCATATCCAGTTCTTTAGCCAACCCATCCTGCACACTATTGATAACAGCCAGTTCGGCAGTACGTTGCTCCGTTTCTTTTAATAATCTTTTGGTTTCATCAAATAGCCTTGCACTTTCCAAAGCAATGCTCATGGTATTGGCTAATGTATTAATTAACCGCACATCGGAATCTGAAAAAGCATGTTCATGATCGAGGTTCTGTAAACTGATCACTCCGTTTACTTCGTTGTTGCTGATGAGGGGAACATAAACCTGTGATTTTGGTATTTCTCCAATAAGAATTTCATTATCAAAATCCCGCATTGCCTGCGCCACATTTTCATTGTGCATTAACATTTGACCGGTTTCTATTACATGTTTTCTGAATCCCTTTATAGGCCGGGGAGCTAATAGTGATCTGTCGCCTTTTTCATAAGAATAACGATCTTCAATCATATTAGTAGTACGATCATACGTTACTATATCAATTACCTGGGCATTAAAAATTTCTCTTATTTTTTCTCCTACCAGATCATAAATTCCCTGCATATCCATTTCCTTAGCCAAACCTTCCTGTACACTGTTTATTACTGATAGCTCTGCAGTACGTTGCTCCGTTTCTTTCAATAATCTTTTGGTTTCATCAAAGAGCCTTGCACTTTCCAAAGCTATGCTCATGGTATTGGCTAATGTATTAATTAACCGTACATCTGAATCTGAAAAAGCATGTTCATGATCGAGGTTCTGCAAACTGATGACCCCGTTTACTTCGTTGTTAGTGATCATCGGAACATATACCTGTGATTTAGGTATTTCTCCAATAAGAATTTCATTGTCGAAATCCCGCATGGCCTGCTCCACATTTTCATTGTGCATTAACATTTGACTAGTTTCTATTACATGTTTTCTGAATCCCTTTATAGGCCGGGGAGCTAATAGTGATCTGTCGCCTTTTTCATACGCATAGCGGTCTTCGATCATATTAGTGGTGCTGTCAAAGGTTACTATATCAATTACCTGGGCATTAAAAATTTCTCTTATTTTTTCTCCTACCAGATCATAAATCCCCTGCATATCCATTTCCTTAGCCAAACCTTCCTGTACACTGTTTATTACTGATAGCTCTGCAGTACGTTGCTCCGTTTCTTTCAATAATCTTT
>JBKJXQ010000513.1:0-3017 GCA_046716235.1 Chitinophagaceae bacterium | reverse complement strand
CTTTCAGTTTTAAAAGCCACTATTTTCAAACTGGGCTTTCTTTTTATTAACCATGTCTGTAAGGCCTCCCAGATTTTTATCAACAAAACTTTTTCCTTTTTGACGAAGACTTGATTTTTGCTCAGGTGTCATTTTGGAATAACGGTAATAGCCGTATGCTGCTGCTGCTGTAAGAAGCAGACCTAATCCTTTACTTTTCATAAAATAATTTTAATTTTTAAATAATCGTTTATCGGTCTAATATTATAAAATATCATGCCGGAAATAATAGATAATATTCTTTGGGTTAAGTGTGCCAGTAAGGTTTTTTAGTGTATTTTTTTCTACAAATTCTCTCATTTGTGGAATTTATATATAATTAATAATTTATACCATAATAAACATATTAACTATTATATAAAATATCAGAGCTAAATGGCTCTTTGTATCAATAGTAAAGAGTAATCCGATAGATTATTGTAATATGTTTTTATGTATTTTAATTCCTAATTTACAGTTGAAATAAATAGTATGAAAAATAATAGCTACCTCAGCCAGTTTATAAAAAAAGTGATCTCAATCCAGTTGCTACTTTTAACCTTTTTGCCGATCCAGCTATTGGCACAATTATTTTCTTCAACAGAAATTTCGAAATGGGAAAAACAAGCTAAGCAGGTAACCATTGTACGGGATAATTGGGGCATTCCGCATATCTATGGTAAAACAGATGCGGATGCAGTATTTGGTTTACTCTATGCCCAATGTGAAGATGATTTTAAAAGGGTAGAGATGAACTACATTGAAAAGCTGGGAAGGATGAGTGAAATAAAAGGCGAAGAGGAATTGAAAAATGATTTATATATAAAACTGATAATTGATTCTGCTGAAGCCGTGGCCGATTATAAAAAAAGCCCTGTATGGTTTCAGCAATTACTGAACGCTTATGCAGACGGTATTAATTATTACCTGTACAAACATCCCAATGTAAAGCCGGCATTGCTTACCCGTTTCAAACCCTGGTACCAATTATTATGGACGGATGGAAGCATTGGTGCCATAAGCACCGGCGATGTAACGGAAGATGATGTAAAAAACTTTTATCTCGGGGGCAATGCACCCGTTGTTGCTAAAACAAAAAGCCTATTGGAAGAAAATATTACCGGCTCCAACGGTTTTGCCATTGCACCTTCCAAAACTGAATCAGGTAATGCTATTTTATATATTAATCCCCATGTCACCTTTTATTTCCGTCCGGAAGTACAGGTGGTAAGTGAAGAAGGATTGAATGTATATGGTGCAGTAACCTGGGGACAGTTTTTCATTTACCAGGGTTTTAATGAATATTGCGGATGGATGCATACGTCCAGCATTGTAGATGTAGCGGACCTGTATAAAGAAAAAATAGTCAAAAAAAACAACCAGTTTTTTTATGAATATAATAAAGGCCTAAAACCCGTTACTCAAAAACTAATTACTCTCCGGTATAAAAAAGATAATGTAATCCAAACAAAAATAATTACAACCTACTCCACCCATCATGGCCCCATCATGGCCAACCGAAACGGGCAATGGATAAGTGTAAGAGGTTACAACCGGTCGCTAAAAAGTTTAATGCAAAGTTTTTTATGTACCAAAACAAAAGGACTGGAAGATTATAAAAAGAATATGTCTATGTATGCCAACACCTCCAACAATACAGTGTTTGCAGATAATAAAGGAAATATTGCTTACTGGCATGGCGATTACGTTCCCCGAAGAGATAAAAAACTGAACTGGAGTTTACCAGTGGATGGTACTACTACTGCCACCGAATGGAAAGGACTGCACACATTAGATGAAATAGTGCATATATATAATCCTGCAAGTGGCTGGATACAAAATTGTAACTCTACACCGTTCACCGTTTCAGGAAATAGTAGTCCGAAAAAAGCAAACTATCCGGCCTATATGGCACCAGATGGAGAAAATTTTCGTGGCATCAATGCAGCAAGAGTATTGAATGCAGAAAATAAATTTACTATTGATAAAACAATTGCTGCGGGTTATGATAGAAAGCTGTCAGCTTTTGAAATATTGATACCAGCCTTAGTCAGTTCATTTGAAAAAAATATTTTCGCAACCGATTCCCTGTACTCCCAATTAGCTGAACCGATTCAGGTATTAAAAAAATGGGATTATTATTCATCTGAAAATTCAGTAGCTACTACATTGGCAATTGAATGGGCACAAAAAGTAACTACTTCCATACAGCGGGTATATATTGATGAAGGGTGGGACGACCAGGTAACATTAGTTAAAAAATTTGCTGCTACTGCTACCAAAGAAGAATTGTTACCTCCATTGCTTGCTGTAATAAAAGAGTTAAAAAACAAATTTGGCAAATGGGAAATAGCATGGGGAGAAATTAACAGGTACCAGCGTATATCCGGCGATATTGCACAAAAATACCAGGATGATCAACCAAGTTTTCCTGTAGGGTTTGCATCAGCATCATGGGGAATGTTGCCTTCTTATAACAGCCGCACTTTTCCCGGTACTAAAAAAAGATATGGCGTACATGGCAATAGTTTTATCTGTGCTGTAGAATTTGTCCGCAAGGACTCCTTCGGAGGAAAAAAGGTAAAAGCAAAATCATTGCTGGCTGGTGGTGAAAGTGGTGATGAAAATTCAAAACATTTTTTTGACCAGGGATTAATGTATAGTAAGGGAGAATTTAAGGACGTTTTATTTTATAAAGAAGATGTGCTGAAACATGTGGAGAGAAGTTATCATCCGGGTGAATAAAAAATCGGCCACAGATTAACATAAATCAGTAAGGTTGCTGACGAAATGTTTTTCGAAAATTAATATCAATTTGGTTTACTATATTTATCTGAGTAAATCCCTAAAATCAGCGACCAAAAAACTGTAACTTTCCTTTATAAAAAACATACATGAGAAAATATTTCGTCTTCCTGCTTTTTATTTCTTCGCTTATTAATGCACAGGTAATTTCAAAAAATAAATCGGCTGTGCTGGCTTCTGTTGAAAAACATCAG
>JBKJXQ010000512.1:0-4186 GCA_046716235.1 Chitinophagaceae bacterium | reverse complement strand
GAGGAATTGTTGTTAGTGCCGAGTTTCAATCTCCTTTTAGGAATATACTGCCTTTGGCAGATGGAAAATTTTTGGTGACAAATCATGAATTAGCTTCCCGGACTTATGCGAACGGTGCAGTTGAGTCCTTTACTTATAGCATATTTTGGAGATATAATGCCAATGGTTCCCTTGATCAGACATACGGAACTAATGGAAAAAGAAGATTTTTTTCCAGTGATGAGTATCATCAGTACTTCACCTCATTTGCCCGGCAGCCTGATGGAAGGATTGTGGCTACTGAAAGTGTACAAGTTGTTGGAAGTAATGCGCACCCTTTAAATAGAATCTGGAGATTTAATTCAGATGGTTCGGGAGGTCAGGTTATAGCAGAGCTCTCTGTTTTCGGCTACTTTTCAGTGAACCTCAACGCTATAACTGTTGATAAAAACAACAGAATTGTAGTTACAGGTTATGTCAGATCAACTTCATCTACCACTAAAAACAGAACATATATTGCCAGGGTGCTACCAGATGGAAACCTTGATGAGACTTTTAATAATGTAGGGTATAGAGTGTTAGTTGAGAATTCGAGTTATAATTATTCAGGGGAGCAGGTTTCCACGGATGCATATAACAATATTATTATAGGGGAACAGGGTTTTTATAGTGCAGGATTAGGTTTTTATCTTTCTAAGTTCATGGAAAATGGGTCCAAAGAAACCGGTTTTGGCAACATCAAGACTAATACTGTGCTGCGGTCTTTGTTTACTGATGGAAGTTCCAAAATCATCTTTTTAGATGGCAACATTAAACGTCTCAATACAAATGGCACCTCCGATGTAACTTTTGAGCCATCCGGATTTTCAATAAAAAAGTTAGTTATGCAACCCGACAACAAAGTTATCGCAATTGGAACCGGCTCCAGTAACGGTCACTCGGTCTTTAAAGTGTGTCGTTTCGGAACTGAAGGCACTTTAGATCAAACGTTTGGCACTAATGGCAGTATAACAACTGATTTGAATCTTCAAGCTATAGTGGAGGATGCAATCTATTTTAATAAAAGGTTGTACGTGTCAGGATATATAGTTAACACTTTTGCATACGGAACAATTGTCGCTTATGATGCCAGCGGTGTTTTATTAAAATGTGTAACGAACCAAAATCTTTCTGTAGATGCTGGTAAATGCTACAAAACTGTTAACAGCATTTCTCCCATTCTCCTGCCGCCCCCTAACAGAGACCGAACAATACCAATTAATCCCTATGCATCAATTCAATATAGTAAAGAGCACAATGGAATTGTTCAAACAGGTACAGGTTCCTTGAACGGCACCCAATTTAACCCTGGCACAACGCATGTTACCTACACTCTCACTGATGTAACAACGCAAACCTGCTCGTTCGATGTTACTGTCTATGATGGAGACCCTCCGGTTGCCCGATGCAAAAACATAACAATACAATTGAATGAATTAGGGACAGTCACTATTTCCTCTGCAGCAGTGGATAATGGGTCTACGGATGGGTGCGGTATTAAATCGATGTTTTTAAGCAAAACCACTTTCAATTGCAGTAATGTTGGAGCGAATACCGTAACGTTGACGGTAATTGATAATAATAACAATCAATCGTCATGCATAGCTACAGTCACAGTGGAATCTGTCACTCCAAAATCACCCATTCATTTTGCCGTTACCTTTAGTCAACCCCCTTCAGCCTTCACAAACGCAGATATTTCTTTTGCCGGAAGTACAACCCCGGGCACATTGGTTGCTGCTGTATCGGGCGGACCAATACTGTACGATGTAGCAGTAAGTGGAATGAGCGGTGAAGGAATAGTAGTGGTCTCTGTTCCAACAGCCCAGCTTGACAATCCTGCTTCTATTTGCCCTTCAAGTGTAAGGTTTAAAATTGATGCATTTGGTCCTAGTGTAACTATTAACCAGGCAGCTGGCCAGGCGGAGCCAACATCATCTTCACCAATACATTTTACTGCCATGTTTGCGCAGCCTGTAGGAAATTTTGATGGATCCCATATTTCCTTTAATGGAAGCACAGCCGGAGGAACATTGTCGGCAAGTGTTAGTGGAGGACCCACGGTTTTCGACGTGGCGGTGAGTGGAATGACTACTACCGGTACAGTGGTACCATCAATTCTACCTGGCGTTATTCAAACTGGTTTTTTTGTGAATATTTATAATCAAGGATCAACCAGTACCGACAATACAGTAATTTATGATCCATCAATTCGGCCAACCGTGACAATTAACCAGGCTGCATCGCAAGCTGATCCTACATATAATTCACCTGTTAATTTTAGGGTTAATTTCAGTTTACCGGTATCCGGATTTACAGCTTCTGATATTTCTTTTGCGGGTAGTACGGCACCAGGAACTTTAATAGCGACAGTAACCGGAGGCCCTACCATATACAATGTGGCTGTAAGAGGTATGACAGCTCCCGGGACAGTGATGGTAAGTGTTCAAGCAGGTAATGCTTTCACTACATCAGGTGCTACAAATCTTGTGTCCACTTCCACTGACAATACGGTAACATTTAATGTTACTGAAACCGGGCCCACGGTAACTATTAATCAATCAGCCGAGCAGCTCGACCCGGTGGCTACCTCACCTATTCATTTTGTTGTTACGTTCAGTCAGGGGGTATTCGGCTTCGATGCATCAGATATTTCTTTTGCCGGTAGTACAGCACCGGGCAATTTGGTAGCACAGGTGCAAGATTTTTTCAATACAGGAATCTATGAAATATCGGTGAGTGGAATGACAGGTCCAGGTACTGTAGTTGCTTCCATTCCGCCTGGTGTTGCCAGTGGTTTAGGAACAAACAAGCTTTCTACCTCTACAGATAACAGTGTATCGTATGATCCTTTTATTCCTCCAACGGTTACTATCAACCAGGCTGCATCGCAAGCTGACCCTACAAATAATTCACCTGTTAATTTTACAGTTAATTTCAGCCAGCCGGTCTCAGGATTTACATCCTCTGATATTTCTTTTGCTGGTAGTACAGCACCAGGTAGTTTGGTGGCAATAATAACAGGAGGTCCTATAGTATATGATGTTGCTGTAAGAGGTATGACAGCTTTCGGAACCGTTGTGGTAAATGTTCCTGCTGGTGCCGCTGCCAATATGAGTGGCGTGTATAATCTTGCTTCAACTTCCACTGACAATACTGTAATATTTAATATTGCTGCATCGGGGCCAACAGTAACTATAAATCAATCAGCAGGGCAGCTTGATCCTGTTGCTACATCACCCATCAATTTTACCGTAACGTTTAGTGATTGGATGTTAGATTTTGATGCATCTGATATTTCCTTTGCAGGAAGTACGGCACCGGGCAGTTTGGTAGCACAGGTGCAACAAGACTTTTTCATTCCCGGCTTCTATGAAGTATCTATAAGCGGAATGACAGGACCGGGTACTGTAGTCGCTTCCATTCCACCTGGTGTTGCCAGTGGTTTTGGTGCAGGAACGAACAGGCTTTCTATAAGCACGGATAACAGTGTATCATATGATCCTTTTATTCCTCCAACCGTTACTATTAATCAAGCTATATCGCAAGCTGACCCGACATTTAATTCACCCATTCATTTTACTGTTACCTTCAGTCAACCAGTATCGGGATTTACAGCCGCTGATCTTTCTTTTGCTGGGAGTACAGCGCCAGGTAGTTTGGTAGCAATAATTACCGGAGGTCCTATAGTATATAATGTATCAGTAAAAGGTATGACCGCTCCCGGAACAGTGATGGTAGATGTTCCTGATGGTGCTGCTGCCAATATGAGTGGAGTGTATAACCTTATTTCTGCTTCTACGGACAATACCGTTACGTTTAATGTTTCTTCAACAGGCCCCACGGTAACTATCAATCAATCAGCAGGGCAGCTTGATCCGGTTGCTACATCACCTATTCATTTTACAATAGTATTCAATCAGGGGGTATTAGGCTTTGATGCATCAGATATTTCTTTTGCCGGAAGTACGGCGCCAGGGAGTTTGGTAGCACAGGTTGTACAACACGACTTTTTAACTGGAACCTATGAAGTGGCAGTGAGTGGAATGACAGGCCCGGGTACTGTAGTGGCTTCAGTCCCACCAGGTGTGGCAAGTGCTTTTATAGGGGGAACCAATAAACTTTCTACGTCTACAGATAACAGTGTATCGTATGGCCTGTTTATGCC
>JBKJXQ010000511.1:0-4109 GCA_046716235.1 Chitinophagaceae bacterium | reverse complement strand
ACTGGAAGTTGCACTATTCAGATTAGTTTGAAGTAAATGAATCATAGTTGATAATCTGTGGGCAAAAATAAGGTGGTGATTTGAAATTACCTTAACTAAAATGAACTTGTGTGGGTTGTTCAACTATTAAAAGTGATAACCCATAAAAATCATTAAAAGAAAAAATCCCTCACCAAAAAAAAGGCAAGGGATTTTCTTTGTAAAAGAAGAAAACAGAGTTCTTATTTTTTTACAGCAGTCGTTTTACCAACAGCTGTTGATTTAGATTTTGTACCGATGGAGGCCGGTGATTTTACATTTGTTTTTTTAGCTGGCAAAGCATTGCCTTTGGGTGGTACCGGTTGCTTTACCTGCATCTTTTTAATTTGCTCAATTATCGGTTGTATGGTAGCAGCATTCGAAGAATCAGCTTCCAGCCATTTGGTAAAAAATACCAATGATTTTTCCTTATCCTTTGCCACATTAATATAATAAGCAGCCAGGTATCTCACTGAATTGATATATTGCTTTCTGAACTTGGCAGTATCCTTTTGGCTAAATTCATACAATTGCAAAGCATCAGGTACCGCAATACTATCTTTTTTAACTGTATCTATTGTGATACTATTATTATAAGCCCATTCGTAGCCATACACCTGGTCAGCATAATTTTGCTTCATCTTTAAGGCTTCGTCTCTTGATTTACTGTATTGAGCACCAAAATAATAAGCAAGGGTTAAATCAAAATAATCATTAATAGTAGGTTTTGGTTTTAATTCTATCAGCTTTTGCAGCATCAACGCTTCTTTATCCCGTTGTTTATTTTCCTTGAAATAAGAAATACCTTTTTTTAGAAATCCGATTTTAGCATCCACGGTAGTATCTAAAGCTACCCCCGTCATGTAAGTACTGTACACTTCATCTGGTGTTGCACCTAATTTAGAAAGGATGGATGCCTTTATTTCATAATCAGGAAGTATAATATCATCAGGGTTCTTTTTTGCAAAAAAATCATCGCTGTATCTTTTAGCTTTTTGAAAATCCCCTTTTTGAAAATATGAATCTGCCAATAATCTATATACTTTAGGTTTGGTAACAGTACCCAGAGAGGTTACTACACTTTCTGCTTTATTGATAGCACAGTCAAAATCTTTTTTGGCCCAGCAAAGTTGTGCATATAAGTATTGATCCTGTATATCATTTTCAGGTAATTTACTGTCAATATATTTTTTTAATTGTTCTTCTGCTTCAGGAAATTTTGCCCGGAAAAAATAATAATAGAACAATTCATAATAGCCAGCAGAAAACTTTGGATCTTTAGCCACTGATTCATTCAGGTACTGAAGTACAAGCTCCCAGTTTTTTTGTGATTCAAAAATCTTTGCCAGGCGCAAGCTTGCTATCGCAAAATTTGGATTAATCTCCAACGCTTTTTT
Source organism: Chitinophagaceae bacterium (assembly GCA_046716235.1). Lineage (GTDB taxonomy): Bacteria > Bacteroidota > Bacteroidia > Chitinophagales > Chitinophagaceae > JJ008. The sequence goes on along the minus strand of JBKJXQ010000511.1, from coordinate 2,694 downwards.
ATACGTTTTAAAGGTATCACCACCTCCAATGCCCTGTCCAGCTTTGCGGTATGCATTACCTAACTGCAATAAGGTTTCTGTGTTTTTTTCTCCTTTATCAGCAGCAGCTCCTAACTTTTCAACAGCATAAGTAGCATCACCAGCTTTTGCATCTACATTGGCCCTGCCAATAGCCGCAAGAATAATAGGATCGGTTCCTTTTTTATTTGTAGTCAATGTAATGGCTGTTTCAAAACGCTGACGGGCTTCGCTGGTTTTATTACCCAGCAAATCTACATGCCCCATACCTACAAGCAGTAAAGGAGCATTAGGATTAGCCTGCAATGCTTTTTCATATATCTGCTTTGCAGCAGCTAAACGGGCACTTGCTATCTCCTCCAAATCCAATTGGGCCTGACCCAACCAGTAAGTAGCTTCTATGTTATTTGGATTAACAGCCAGCATTTTTTCAAAAACACCAACGGCACTTTTGGCTCTGCCGGCATACAGATGGTTCATTCCTTCCTGTATGGTTTGTGCTTTTAGTCCGGTCATTAATAAACCAGCAGCTAAAAATGTAATTACGGTTTTCTTCATTTTCTTCTTCTTTTATTGATTGTAAATATAACTAACTCTTCTTTTTATTCATTCAGTTTTACAGGCCGGATGCCCAGTTTCTTTTGTGTTGTTGCCAGGTAGGCTCTCCTGAAAATTATCTGCCCAATCTCTCCACTCATAAAGTTTGCAAATCCGGTACCAAGTCCCCAATGATTTTCTTTTAGTATGTAAACCAAATCCCGTACCATGGGGTATCTTTTAAAATAAATATTTGCCTGGTAAGCTTTACAATACGATCCAGGCCTGTCAGTTGTTTCAAGTGATACAACTTTAACTTTTTTCAAAAAACTAAGTTGAGAAGTGTCTTCGGGATTACCAATCCAGCTTACTCCTATAAAACCAATAACGCCCCGGTTCTTCGACACATAATCAATTACTGCTTCGCTGCTGCGGGCTGCCATTGCTTTTGGTGTAAGCGAATCGCCCCGCAATACTGAATCGATGATAAAACGTACCGTACTGGTTGCTTTTAACCCGTCAAATACAGGGATTAATTGGTTTTTAACTTTTCCGGTAAGTATTTCCCTGATCTCATTCATCTTCCATAATGAATCCGTTTCCGATGGATGTACAATTACTGCAATACCATCCCTCGCTATTAACAGACTTCTTGGTCCTATTCCGAGTGAATCAATAACAGCATCCCGTTCATCCTCACTTACCCCACGGGTAGCTATTATCATCCGGACACTGTCTGTCAATAAATCTTTTAAACACTCGGCTTCAGGTTTATAATCAACAATAATTTTTGTACCAGGATTGTTAGATTCATACACTTTTACCTGCTCATCAATTATTGGTTTAAATGATTCATCAGCACTTACATGAATAGTTCCCCTGAAAGGTGTATCTGGTAATTCACTTTTTTGCTCATCGTATGATTTACAACCTGTCGATATACAACAAACAAAAACAAGGCAACAAACGATGTACTGTAGCTTCAGGCTTTTACTCCTCATTTAAAATAATTTTTCTTATAGCCTCTGTACGTTCTCCACAAACCATACACTAAAAAAAGACCGCCCAGAATTTTATCGGTATAATCCGGAGGATAACTTTTATTGAATGGCAGGTTTAATTTATCTCTGAGTAAGAAAAATATACCCACGCATACAATCACAAGGCCCATTCCATAATCCAGTATAGCCCTCATCCCGGATACCTGTTTCTGTTTTTTCTTTTCATATTCTTCAAACATCTTATATCTTTTTACTGGGAAGCAAATTATTGAATTTTACTCTTCCAGCCCGAGAAAAGTTACCGGCAGCACATAGCTTACCGGAACGTTAATTCCATTTTGTATGGCCGGTTTCCAACGGGGCATTTTTTTACAAACCCTTACCACCTCCCTGTCAAAATCATTGCCACCGCTGGTTACTATTTCAAAACCGGTAACAGTACCATCTTTATCCACCTTAAACTTTATGAGTACTATTTTTCTTTCTCCGGATAACAGCTCATCGGGAGTATTAAGGTTTTTATTTAAAAATCTTTTAAAAGCATCAGCACCTCCGGGAAATTCGGGATCTCTTTCATCTATTTCAAAATCTTTTTGTACAGATACTACTGGCTCACTTTCACCAGTACCGGGCTCAGCAAAGGATTGTAGTGGTTGTATTGAAATATCATCAGCTTTTATACCAGTACCAGTTTTATCAGATATATGCTTATCAGTTAAATCGTTTATAGCCGCAATTGGATATCTAACTTTACTATCTTCTTTTATTGCGGGTGGGCTTGTAAATTTTGCTGTTGCCACTTTAGGCATATCAGATTTTTGCTTCATTACTTCTTTTGGCTTGTCCGGTTCTTTTGGCTTCTCTTTCAGCATTTCCAATTCCCTAACAATTACTTCACCCCTTTCAGAGGGTATTATAGTTGGTGATTGTTGGCTTTTACCAAACAGGCTGATTAAAATAAAAAACAGGGTAAAAGACATTCCGGCTGCAAGGGCTATTAACAGACGGGTATTATAATCTTTACGAAGTGCATAAGCACCATAGCCTTTATTACGATTTTCAAAAATAATATCTAGTATACTGGCCTGCAAAATTTCTTTATTTGTCATGGCTGTATGTTTGTAAATCAGATGCAGTG
>JBKJXQ010000510.1:0-4789 GCA_046716235.1 Chitinophagaceae bacterium | reverse complement strand
AAAGGAATACGTTCTTCGCTATGCGAATCCTGCGCAATACCATAAATGATTTTTGTTTGGGCGGAAGATGAAAAAGAGCCCCAGGAAATTGGAATAAAAAGGAATAAAATACGGTATAATTTCAGGGGTAACATCAGAGGATAAAAATACACCGGAAGAAGGATTTTTGATTGTTAATTTGGTAATATGTTTATACGGGTTGATAAAAAGAATTTGGAAATATGAAAATTGTATGTTTACTTTGAATTACAAAGTGCTTTTTATGGAAGAAAAAAAACAACCTGCTAACTCTTTACAAGACATTCAGGATATACGACGTATTATGGAGCGGTCCAGCCGTTTTATTTCACTCAGTGGCTTAAGTGGTGTTGCTGCCGGCATTTGTGCTTTGATTGGAGTCTTTGTTGCCAATAGTTTTTTAAATAATTATTATGGGTCTTTCAATAGCCGGGGCTTTTTTTCCGGGGATGATTTCAGTAAGCTTAAAATCCGGTTTACATTGCTGGCAGCTATCGTTTTTCTGGTAGCTTTTATATCTTCTTTTTATCTTACCTGGCGCAAAGCAAAAAAGCAAGGTATACCCATCTGGGATCATACTACTAAAAGATTAGCCTGGAATATGATGGTGCCGTTGATAGCTGGTGGTGTTTTTATAATTGGCATGTTGCGGTATGATGCGTGGCTGTTTGCTGCACCAGCCTGTCTTATTTTTTATGGCCTGGCATTGGTAAATGCAAGTAAGTACACATTGAACGATATTCGTTATCTGGGTTATTGTGAAATAGTGTTGGGATTGGTAAATATGTTTATACCCGGTTACGGTTTATGGATATGGGCTATAGGTTTCGGAGTTTTACATATTGTATATGGTATACTGATGTGGCGGAAGTATGAAAGAAGCCCCCTAACCCTTCGTTAAACTCTGGGAATAACCCAAGGGGGACTTTTGGAAATCTCTGAAGCTTGATAGTATTTATTAATGTAAAAAATAGTATTTTCCTTTAGGGGATAGGGGTATGAAAAATCCGATTACAGGTTTAAATAAAGTATTTGAAAGCCGCATACGCCTGGGGGTAATGAGTGTGTTGGTAGTAAATGAGGAGATAAACTTCAACGATCTGAAGCAACTGCTGCAGGTAACGGATGGCAACCTTGCCACCCACCTGGTAAACCTGGAAGAGAATGGATTTATTAAAATTCATAAAGGGTTCATCGGAAAAAAAACAAATACGACGTATGTGATTACTAAAGCAGGAGAAAAAGCATTCGCCGAACATATCACTGCATTAGAAAATATGATTAAGGGGGTTAAATAATTTTTTTTTATTCGTTCACTTTGAAATGCAAAGTACTTTTTACTATGACTAATAAAAATTGAAAAAGCAGAAAGGCAGATCAAACGTTGGATCATCTTTTTTATGATAGTGCTTTTCCTGAGTGGGGTAACAGCCATTCCGCTGGAAACAGAATTGAATTTTTTATCCCGATTTTTTCCCTTTGGCTCATCTATCGGCGATTGGTTGGAGAAAGTTTACACTGGTCTTAATGAAACAAATAAAAAATATCCTTTCCTGTCCTATGGCTATGACTGGCTGGCTTTTGCTCATTTTATTTTAGCTATACTTTTTATCGGCCCATTAAGAAATCCGGTAAAAAATAAATGGATAATAGAGTTTGGGATGATCGCCTGTTTATTGATTATCCCGTTTGCTATGATAGCTGGTCATTACCGGGGCATTCCATTCGGATGGCGGCTTATCGATTGTTCTTTTGGTGTCATAGGATTAATTCCTCTTGTGATATGTCGAACAAAAATTCAACAGTTAGAAAATAATTATACATCAACTAATATTTAAAAAAATGGAAACAGCTTTAGAACAAACACTGAAAAAGGCCTGGCATAAAAGTAAATGGATTATTAAAGGCTGCATCATCGGGGTGATGGCATTGGTAATGATGATACCAATGCTGTATGTAAAGGACCTGATTTTTGAACGGCAGGAAAGACAACAGGAAGTAACCCGTGAAATAAGCAGCAAATGGGCCGGACCACAAAATATTATTGGTCCGGTAATTGGCATTCCTTTCTGGAAATCTGATCATGCAGATACGTCAAAGAAAGCTGCTACAAAACATATCGCTTATTTTCTGCCGGATAACCTGAATATTACAGCCACACTTAATCCCAAAGAAAAGCATCGGGGCATTTTTAAAGTAATGCTGTATGATACTAAAGCCAGTATCAGCGGGTCGTTTAATCAATTGTCGATCGAAAAATTAAATATCCCGGCTGAAAAATTTATCTGGAATGAAGCATTTGTTACTATGAACATTGCAGATAATAAGGGATTAAATGAGCAGCTTACACTTACATGGAAAGATAGTAGTATAGAATTCTCACCATCACAAGGCTCTTCTGATGATGGGATGACAGCTTTATTGAAAGCCACTTCAGCAGAAGATTTTATCAATGCCGGTTTTAGTACCAGTATTGACTTAAATGGTTCGGAACAATTATTATTTACTCCTGTTGGTAAATCAACAATTGTAACTATAAACTCAAGCTGGGCGGATCCAAGTTTTTCAGGAAGTATGCTGCCACAAACAACGACCGTAAACGAAAGCGGTTTTAAAGCCACCTGGAAAAGTATGGCGCATAAAAGAAATTTTCCCCAACAATGGGTGGATGGGGCTTATAATCTCGGTACTTATTTTCCTAAACCCTCACCCGGTTATGAAGTTCGTTTTGATGGAAGCGGCGGAGCTTCAAAAATAATGGCCACAACGCCTTCCTCTATCGGTGCTTCTGCTTTTGGTGTTGATTTATTTATTCCTGTAAACGGTTATCAGAAAACACTGCGGACAATAAAATATGCATTGCTCTGCATCCTGTTAACATTTGCCGCTTTCTTTTTAATTGAAACAGCGAATAAAAAATCAGCACACCCCTTTCAATACGGATTGATAGGATTAGCATTAATTCTTTTCTACACTTTATTACTTTCTATTTCTGAGTACACCGGTTTTAATACTGCCTATCTTATTGCTTCAGCAGCCACTATAGGATTGATTGCATGGTTTGTAAAAAGCATTTTACAATCCGGAAAGGCTACTACTATTTTATCGGTAGTGCTGGTGCTTATTTATTCTTATGTGTTCAGTCTGCTTCAGCTACAGGATTATTCATTACTACTGGGAAGCATTGGCCTGTTCCTTACATTGGCAGTGGTAATGTATTTCTCTAAAAAAATGCAATGGTAAATAGTACTATATGAAAGAGAATAAACCTTTTTCTTTAAATGCAAGAATTCGAAGTATGAAATATGCTTTTGAAGGACTAATTATTTTTTTTAAGCAGGAACATAATGCCCGCATTCATTTAGCAGCTACAATAGCAGTAATAAGCTTATCCATAATTTCCCGCATTTCTGGAATGGAAGCTATTGTATTGACATTTGCAGCAGGCTTTGTATGGGTAGCTGAAATCTTCAATACGGCCATCGAGAAAATGATGGATTTCATTTCTGTTGAAAAAAACAACCCAATTAAAAGGATCAAAGACTTATCTGCAGCGGCGGTGTTAATAGCTGCCTTAGTTGCTGTAATAACGGGTTGTTTTATTTTCATTCCTAAACTGTAAATCATGTTCAGTATTAAATCATCCCGGGTAGCCAATCTTTCTGTTTCCACCACTATCCATCAATGGTTGCTGTTGTCTTCCTGTTTCAGTTGTTTATTGTTAGTAGTCAGGATGATAGTAACCAATTCTATAGAATATATTTTTCTGCCATGGAATTTGTTCCTCGCCTTTGTTCCATACTGGATTACCTGGTGGATGACAAGAAATGTTTCTATTATTGAAAACAAAATAAACCTTGTTGTGGCATTAGCCACCTGGTTACTTTTTATTCCTAATTCCTTTTATATCATCACCGACCTGTTTCATCTTACGCATATTGACTCTGCTCCCTTGTGGTTTGATCTGTTGCTTATTTTCTCCTTTGCCTGGAATGGTATATTGTGTGGCATCATTTCGCTGCGGCGTGTAGAAATTATTACTACTTTATTCAGGGGGAAAGGGTTTTCAATTCTTCTTGTTTTTTCAGTAATGTGGCTAAATGCATTTGGAATTTATATTGGCCGCTTTCTCCGGTTTAACAGTTGGGACATCATCAGCGATCCTTTTTCGCTCATTAGTGAAATTTTAAATATGGTTTTTCATCCGTTTGAAAATGGGTACGCCTGGGGTATGACTTTATGCTATGCTGTTTTTATTACCTTTTTGTATTTTACTATTAAAAAATTAAGCGAATCATTTAGCGCATTTAAATAAAAATTTATTTTCTTCATGAATTATGTCAATACCACTAATTTTTTTTCTTTTCTAAAATAATTCTTAAAATCTCCACAGAAAGCCCAACTAAATTAAAAAGAATAATGTTTTTCATCGGTCGTAAGTTTCCAATATAAAAACTCATTCCGCTTCTTCCCAGTAACAATCCTATCATTAGCCCGGTAAAAAGACCAAAAAAAATTCTTATTATATGTTTTCCGGAAATATTTTCGAACCCATTTACTACTACCCAATTGTAAAATATCGTAAGATGAATAGCTATAGGAAAACATACAATAATAAAATAAGTGCTATAGGAAAAGAAAGATTTGAAAATGCCATATCGTGGGTTACTATCGTACTGGATTTGAGAAAGAACTATATCCAGAATAGCAGAATAAAATGCGTAAAATAAAGTAGCCCATAAAAAGCATTTCAATCCATCCACTATTGTTT
>JBKJXQ010000509.1:0-4656 GCA_046716235.1 Chitinophagaceae bacterium | reverse complement strand
TGTATGAAAAAATTAAATATTATTAATGATAAAGAACCTGAGCTCACTAAGTGGAAGGAATTTCTGGATAAGCTAAAATATCCGAAGGGAAAAGTAAATATCGGGCTAATTGGTAAATACCTGGAATTGCAGGATGCTTATAAATCTATATTGGAATCCTTTATTCATGCTGGCGCAATGAATGAGTGCCAGGTGAATATTACTAATGTACACAGTGAATTTATTACAGAGGATAATGTGGCAGAAAAGTTTGCTGGTTTTGATGGACTTTTGGTAGCTCCAGGTTTTGGACATCGTGGAGTAGAAGGAAAAGTGGTAGCCGTAAAATATGCAAGAGAAAATAAGATGCCTTTTTTCGGAATATGCTTAGGGATGCAGATGGCTGCTATTGAATTTGCCCGCAATGTACTGGGACTAAAAGAAGCACATTCTACAGAAATGAATCCCGACACTACTGAACCTGTTATTGATCTGATGGAAGAACAAAAAAAGGTTACCGCTAAAGGCGGAACCATGAGATTAGGAGCTTATCCATGCGATTTGAAAGAAGGAACTCTTGCTTATAAAATTTATAATAAATCTTCAATCAGCGAAAGGCATCGCCACCGCTGGGAATTTAATAATAAATACCTTGAGCAGTTTGAAAATGCGGGAATGATAGCTAGCGGGAAAAATCCCGGAACAGGGTTAGTTGAGATCATAGAACTCTCCAAACATCCTTTTTTTATCGGTGTTCAATATCACCCCGAATTAAAAAGTACCGTAGAAAATCCGCAACCAATTTTTGTGCATTTTATCAAAGCGGCAAAAGCATTTTCAGAGAGTAAATCAGAAATAAAAAATCCTTTATTACAAAGTGAAATGATTTGAAGAGTAAAGAGTTAATTAGTCGTTAGGCAGCATACATAAACTGTTTATTGGTCATATACTTCTGGCTACCGGCTATAGCATCCTTAGCCCCTTACTACCACCTCTTTCCCCTATCTTTGCCCCCTCCAAAAAAATAAAGAATGAATTTTGATCGTAATACCGTCCTTGGTTTTGTGATACTGGCGGCGCTGTTTTTCGGGTATTTTTATTTTACTAATCAGGAACAATCTGCTGTCCGTAAACAAAAGTTGAAGGAACGGGCTTATAGCGATTCTGTGATTGCTGCCAACCGACCCATGCAAGACACCGCTACCATGCGTATAGATTCAGTTAAAAACGATTCTATCGGAAAAGTTAACAAAGCAGGACAATTTCAAACTGGGGTTACCGGAACTGAGCAACTGGTTGTGGTAGAAAATGAGTTGATTAAAGTGACATTTACTACAAAAGGCGGTCAACCTAAAAAAGTAGAACTAAAAAAATATAAAGGACAGGACAGTGCCTTATTGAAACTGGCGGCTACCAATTTTGATAAAATAAGTTATTCAATTAATACTTCAGCAACCTCAAGTGCACAGGTAAGTGATTTGTTTTTTTCAAAAACAGATCAAAGAATTAATGCTGATAAAAGCACTACTGTTTCTTTCACACTGGGTTCATCAGATAGCAGCGGTGCTTTTATTACACATGAATTTACATTAAAGCCTGACGATTACATGATTGATTTTAATGTGAAAATGACTGGTGCAGATAAGTTGTTGACACAGGGGAATATGAATCTGCTATGGCAATATGCTGCTGTCCAGCAGGAGTCAGATATATCTTTTGAGAAGGAAAATACGCAGGTTGGTTATGTAGAAAATGATGAATTTGATTATCATACTATTGGAAAAAAGAACAGCAAAAATTTTGACGAAGCTGTAAACTGGGTAGGTATACGTCAGCGGTTCTTTTTTACCATCCTGATCGCAAAAAATAAATTTTCTTCCGGTAAGATGGAATGGATAGTACCGGACGATAGTGCAAAAACAATTGTGCGATCAACAGCTAATTTGAAAGTATCAGTTCCGATAGCTTCGTCCGTAACAATTCCTTTTAGTATTTATTATGGCCCATCAGATTTTCATACGTTGAGAAAGTATGATATGAAATTTGAAAAATTAGTAAACCTGGGCCAGGGAATGTATGCGTTTGTACGTCCGCTCAACAGGTATGTGATAATGCCGATTTTTGACTTTATGCAGGCCTTGGTAAGCAATTTTGGTTTAGCCATTGGGCTGCTAACTCTCTTTATTCGTCTTGTTATATCACCACTTACCTATAAAAGCTATTTAAGCGGTGCAAAGATGAAAGCACTGAGACCAGAAATTGCTAAGTTGAAAGAAAAGCATGGAGAAGATAAGCAAGCAATGAGTATGGACCAGATGAAGCTATTCAGGGAGGCAGGTGTAAATCCCTTAGGCGGATGCATACCAGCTTTATTACAAATTCCTATTTTCTTTGCGTTGTTCAGTTTTTTCAACTCGGAGGTAGGTTTGCGGGGTGCAAATTTCCTCTGGGCAAACGACTTATCTGCATTTGATACTTTTTTTAAGTTTGGGACTAACATACCATTACTGGGTAGCCATTTAAGTCTTTTTAATATTACTGCCTGCATTACCAGTTTTCTTATTTCCTGGTATAGTATGAGTATGACGCCTGATCAGAGTAATCCAGTGATGAAGTACATGCCTTATATTTTTCCGATATTCCTGTTATTCTTTTTTAACCGTCTTCCCTCAGCATTAACGTGGTATTATACTGTTTCCAATATTGTTACCCTGGTACTTCAGTTCATTATTCAGAATTATATTATCAACCATGATAAAATACTGGTTAAGATTGATGAGAACCGGAAAAAGCCAAAAACGAAATCTAAATGGCAGGAGCGAATGGAGCAGATGCAGGATCAGCAAAAGAAGATGAAAGAGATTCAGCAGAAAAGTAAACGCTAAAATAAATGAAGCCGGAATGAAGTTCCGGCTTTTTTGTTTATAAAAATGAAAGATTGTAATCGTTAAAATCTTCTTAACAAGAATCGGATTTAGCTTTTAGTTTCCGGGTTTTTCTTTTGAAGCAACTTATTTGCTAATTTGGCACGTCTTTGTGTATATAATAGAATAATATGAAAAATAAGCAGTTTATAGTACTGGTTTTTGGAATAATAACACTCTTGTTTTCTTCTACTCAGAGTATGGCACAGAGATGGTTAACTGAGGCTACTATTACTTAAGATATTGTTATTAATACCAGTAACAGTACGCCACAAGCGGCTGATCTTTTAGATGGGGCTACCAGTGTCATTTATCTAAAAGGGAATTCAAGTCGTTCGGAAATGACTAGTTCACTTGGTACACAGGCTACAATTATTGATGGAAAAACAGGTGATGTAACTGTATTAAAAGATTATGGCGAACAGAAGTATATGATTAAAATGACACCTGCTAACTGGCAGCAATCAAACAAAAAATATGAAGGAATTAATTTTACTTACCTGAATGAATACAAAACTATTGCCGGTTATAATTGTCAGAAAGCAACTGGCAATCTATCGGATGGCAGTACTTTCACTGTTTATTTTACTAAGGAACTTTTACCTGTAAACAAGGATTTTCAATATCTGAATAAAAATCTTCCCGGCCTGGCTTTACAATATGAAGCTACTCTTGGTAAGATGATGGTAACGTATACAGTATCAACTATCAACTTTAATCCAATATCACAGTCAAAATTGGATCTGCCAAAATCAGGTTATAGAGTCATGACCTATGAAGAAAGTAAAGGGGGAAATTAATTTCGTTTGAACTGTCTGTTGCTGATGTCTATTTTTACATTTTGCAATATGACCTTTTTCTTAAGTGGAATAATATAAGTTGTATTTCCCTTTTGCATAGTAACAGTTGTATTTAACCGTACATATTTTGTTTCCACCTCGTTGCTAATAATTTGATTACCACGATATGAGTAACCAGATTTAAGCGAAAAAAAGCCGGGGTTTGTTTTTTTATTTGATAGTAATGCTCTTTTGGGCAAATCTTTTTTAATCTTACCATCGCCCAATGTGGCAAATGCTCCTATAACGGAAACAACAAGTAATAGTAATACTACCAACTTTCTACTTGTCACTCCTTTTACTTTAGGCTTATTTATATTGAGGTGGAACATTATTCAGTAAAAATAATCACAAAAAAATGAATAAAACAATCTGTTTGATAGAACTTTAATAACATATTAACGATGTTCCGGGTAAATTGTTACAAATTACTAAATAAAAATTTTCTTTATTTTGCACAGATGGGGAAAACTAACCGCCTTTGCAGGTAGTTTTTTTTATTTAACTTGTTGTAAATAAATATTTCAGGGAGCAAAGGGATTTTGCTGTCTGCCTGCTCTTTAAAAAGTTTTAGCTCACCAAATGTTCGGATTAAATGAAAGATAATTCATACCGGGAAGAACGGGAACAGTTAAAGGAATTGCTTAAACAATACGAAAATCTCAAAAATGGACATGGCCACTCATTTATTGAAGAAGATGCATTTGAAAAAATAATAGATTATTTCCAGGAAAGCGATGATCTGAAAAAAGCTATGGAAGTGGCAGAGATAGGCAGCGGACAATATCCTTACTCCTCTCTTCTTTTAGTAAAAAAAGCCGATATTTTAATAGCTAACCGGCATTATCAAGAAGCCCTTGACGTTCTGGAACAGGCATCATTACTTGATGGCAGCGATATCAATATCTATATAC
>JBKJXQ010000508.1:0-3333 GCA_046716235.1 Chitinophagaceae bacterium | reverse complement strand
ATTACCCGCATATCTTCTTTTACCACCAGGCCTTGCTGGGAGTAGTTGCCAAATACTACCGTATCGCCAATATTTACTTTACCACTATCAGGTTGTTCAATACCCTGAAGTATATTAATGAAGGTAGATTTGCCTGCACCATTTTTGCCGGCTACACCAATTCGTTCGCCTTTTTTAAAAGTGTAATCAAAACCTTTGAGCAATATTTTTTCACCATAGCTTTTATTTAATTTCTTTAGCTCTGCTATTTTTCCACCCAGGCGGTTCATCTTCATATCCAATTGAACCTGCTCATCCACTATTTGTTGCTTGGCTTTTTTCTCTACTACATAAAAATTATCGTGGCGGCTTTTACTTTTTGTAGTTCTTGCTTTGGGTTGTTTACGCATCCATTCCAACTCACGGCGGTATGTATTTTTTGCTTTATCAATACTTGCCAAATCATTATCAATACGGGCCGATTTCTTTTCCAGGTAATTTTGATAATCACCTTTGTGTACATAAATATTGCTGCCTTCCATTTCCCATATTTCAGTACAGGCAGCATCTAAGAAATAACGGTCGTGGGTAACCAGCAACAACGTTATATTTTCTTTGTCAAAATAATGTTCCAGCCATTCCACCATTTCCACGTCCAGGTGGTTGGTGGGCTCATCCATTATCAGCAGCACATGTTTGTGTTCAAAACCAATATCAATCAGTGTTTTTGCAAGGGCTACCCTTTTTCGTTGGCCACCACTCAAGGTGCTTACGGGTTGGTCAAGGTGACGAATCTGGAGTTTTTCCAGCACCAGTTTTACTTTGGCATCAAAATCCCAGGCACCCATGTCGTCCATTTTAATGATGGCATCACTTAATTTTTCGGGATCGCCATCTTCACCAAGCAGTTCGTATTCTTTGATGGCATTAATAATTGGATGGTTATGGAAGAATATATTATCCAATACTGATTTTTCTTCTACAAAAGAAGGCTCCTGTTCCAGCAGTACAACATCAACATCTTTGTTGATCCAGACTTTACCTTCATCACCGGTTTCTTTGCCAGCCAATATCCTTAATAAAGTAGATTTGCCCGTACCATTCCTGGCTATTAATGCAATTTTATCGCCTTCTTCAATATTGAACGAGATATTCTGAAATAGTGGTTGTATACCATAGCTTTTTGTAAGCCCCTCAACTGAAACATAATGCATGCAGCAAAGATAACCTATCGGCCTGCAAGATAAATGAGCAGGCAAATAATAATGGTGGCAGCAATGATAATAAAGAGAGAAAGTTTTTCCTGCCGGGTTTTTTTCTCTGCTTTTTTATTAAAATTCTCTAATGCCAGGATGCTTATATCATCATTACCACTTAGTTTACCCAATTGTACAAGAATATCAGTAGTGTATAGTTTTGGCAAAGCATTTATGGCTTTAAGAATCGTTACGATAATTTCCCGGTTTGTTTCCGTGTCATTAAATTTTTTAAGCTGATCAATGGTTGTGTCGGCTACTAAATCAAGTATGTATTGTTTCAACCCTTCCTTGTCCATACGAAATATATCAAGTTTAGAAACATATTTTTCCAACTCAATTGATTGTAATAGTATCGTAACAGGTGTAATAATTTCCTGCTTCTTTTTTTTGCCAATGCTCTGGTTGTACCAGCGTTGTTGCAGATAATATTCTTTTTTAGATGGATTGGTCAACACCTCATAGGCTTCTTTTATTTCTGAAAATTGTGCAGCTTTATATGGGTCACCGTTATTTTTATCCGGGTGGTATTCCAGGGCAAGTGTTCGGTAAGCCTTTTTAATTTCTACCAATGTAGCCGATGGATCCAATTCCAGTATAGTGTAGTAATCTTTCAGGTGCATAATTTGCGAAGTTAGGGATGAGAATTTTTCTTCCTTTTGTCAAATATTTACAACCTGATTACAATTCAAAATATTCTTGTTCGTATAATAGGATTAATTTTAATAAAGCAATAGCTTATTTTTCTACTAAATTTTTGTATTATGAATAATGAATTTAAAAATAACCGCAGAGAATTTTTAAAAACTACGGGTAAAGCAGGTTTAGCTGCGGGGCTGGCTGCTACTATACTTCCATCCTGGGCATGTGCCGCTGGTAAAATGACTATGATTACTACTGGTGATGATATTGCATATAGCCAGCAACCGCTTCCTTATGGTTACGATGCACTCCAACCTGCCATAGATACGATGACCATGGAGATTCATTATTCAAAACATGCGGCTGCTTATGCAAAAAACCTGGCAGATGCTGTAGCGGCTGAATCTGTTGATATAAGTAAGACTTCTTTGGCGGATTTGCTGACAGGTATTTCAAAATACTCTGTAAAGATGCGTAACAATGCAGGTGGCCATTATAATCATGAATTATTCTGGAAAACAATGAAAGCTCCGGCTAAAGTTTCATCTGGACCAACAGGAAGTTTACTGAGTGCTATTGAAAAAAGCTTTACTTCGGCAGATGCTTTTAAAACACAGTTCGCTGATGCCGCAAAAGCAAGGTTTGGAAGCGGATGGGCATGGTTGGTAAAAACAGCAGATAAAAAATTAGTGATTGGTTCTACCGCCAATCAGGATAATCCTTTGATGGGCATCAGTGAATTAAAAGGCTATCCACTGCTTGGACTTGATGTATGGGAGCATGCCTACTACCTTAAATACCAGAACCGCCGCCCCGATTATATTACCAATTGGTGGAGTGTGGTAAACTGGGATGTCGTGCAAAAAAGATTTGATGCTATCTGATGCTACTTCAAATATTTATTAAAGAAATCAATTGTCCGCTGCCAGGCAAGTTTGGCTGCATTTTCATTATATCTTGTTGGTGCAGTATCGTTATGAAAAGCATGATTGGCCCCTTCATAAATATATAACTCGTAAGGAATACTATTTTTCTTCAACGCTTCTTCATAAGCCGCAATGCCTTCATTTACTCTTGTATCTAACCCGCCATAATGCAATTGTACTGCCGCCGTTATTTTAGCGGTATCCTCAGCAGAAGGTTGACGGCCATAAAATGCAACTGCAGCTTTTAATGAGGGAACATTCACTGCCAGGCTATTGGCCATAGCACCGCCCCAGCAAAATCCAACACAACCATATTTTCCATTGCTATCTTTTCTCGAAGATAAATAGTCAAAAACTTTTATAAAATTTTGTAGATTATCCTCTGCTTTTAATTCCTGAAATTTAGTTCTTGCATCATCATCATTGGCAGGTGTGCCACCCAATGATGAAAGTGCATTGGGTGCTATGGCCAAATAACCTGCATGGGCTGCCCTTCTTGCTACATCTTCAATATGTGCATTCAATCCACG
>JBKJXQ010000507.1:0-5367 GCA_046716235.1 Chitinophagaceae bacterium | reverse complement strand
CCATACACATGGATGATTATTTTTATCCTTATCGTATTCCTGGAAAAGAATTTCCGGATGAAGCATCCTATAAAAGCTCAGGTAGTAAGCTAAAAAAAGATGACTGGCGCAGAAGTAATACAGATTCCATTATACAAGCAATTAGTATCGTTATCAAGCAGGAAAAAAAGCTTTGCCGTTTTGGAATATCACCATTTGGTGTATGGCGAAATAAAAAAGACGATCCTGAAGGAAGTGATAGCAAAGCTGGTCAAACCAATTATGACGATCTGTATGCAGATGTTTTATTGTGGTTGAAAAAGGGGTGGATTGATTACATAACACCACAGCTGTACAGGGAAATAGGCGATGATAAAATAGCGTATGAAAAACTGCTTGATTGGTGGAGTCGCCACAGTTACGGTCGCCATATTTATATTGGTCATGGCATTTACAGGGGCGTTGGCAAGGAAACCAAAGGTTGGAGTAACCCCAACGAAATTCCCAACCAGATAAAATTATTGCGCCGCTATCCCAATGTACAGGGAAGTATATATTTCAGTAGTAAATCGTTTGAAAAAAATCCATTAGGCTGGAATGATAGCCTTCAGAATAATTACTATAAATACCCCGCACTATTGCCACCTATGCGATGGATAGATAATGAAAAACCCTGGCCACCGATTGTAGAAAGAATAATTACTGATGACTCGATAATACAATTGACCGTAAATCCCGATCCAAGAAACCGGGTAGAAATTAAATATTATGTGGTATATCAATATGCTGCAGATTCTCATACCGAAACCTTCGGCAATGTACCAAGATATATTTCCCGGTTTGTATCCAAGCCAGGGGGCTTTCAATTTAAAGAAGCCTTATCATCGCAGCATTTTTCATATCGCTATGTAATAACAGCAGTTGGAAAAAATAATAATGAAAGTGATTTAAGTGAGATAGCAATATTGGTGCAGCCTGGGGGTAAGTGGAGTTTTTATAATCCCAGGCCGTAAGTACAGGATATATGCAAGGGCTAACAACAACATCTATTTGTTTTTACCTTTACCCCATCTTTAGTCAAGTTTTGATTACTGACAAATACTGATTATTCATTTTTAATTACCTAAACATGCCTGGTTACGAACTCTGGAGTGATAAAGAAAGAAAAGAAGTTAATGATGTATTGGAAACCGGCATCCTGATGCGCTATGGTTTTGACGGACCAAGAAAAGGTATCTGGAAAGCGAAAGAACTGGAAGAAGCTATTTGCAAAACTTTTGGCAGTAAATACGCACAACTTACCTCCAGCGGCACGGCTGCATTAACAACAGCACTGAGTGCTATGGGTATAGGCTATGGTGATGAAGTGATAACCCCTGCTTTTACATTTGTTGCAAGTTTCGAAGCCGTACTTAGTGTTGGTGCAGTACCTGTATTGGTTGATGTTGATGATACGCTGACACTAAATCCTGCTGCCGTTCGGAAAGCCATTACAGCTAAAACAAAAGCAGTGATGCCGGTACACATGTGTGGCAGTATGGCTGATATGGATGCGTTGACAGCCATTTGTAAAGAACATAATCTTTTTCTTCTCGAAGATGCCTGCCAGAGTATCGGCGGCACTTATAAAGGAAAACATCTGGGTACTATTGGCCATGCCGGAACTTTCAGTTTTGATTTTGTAAAAACAATGACCTGCGCCGAAGGTGGTGTCGTAATGACCAACAGTGAAGAAGTACTTATTAAATCTGATGGTTATACCGATCATGGTCATGATCATAAAGGAGCGGACAGAGGTGCAGATCTGCATCCGTTTATTGGATATAATTATCGTATTTCTGAATTGCATGCAGCAGTGGGATTGGCTCAAATAAAAAGATTGGATGAGTTTCTGACAATTCAGAAAAAAAATCATGAGCAGTTAAAAAATATTATATCGCAGGTGTCCGAAATAACTTTTAGAAGAATTCCTGACCCTGCTGGTGACAGTTGCAGTTTTATAAGCTGGTTTCTTCCAACTGCAGCCATAACAAAAGCAGTGGTGGCTGAAATGAAAGCCCAGGGAATATTGGCTGGTAATTTTTATTGGTTTGATAATAACTGGCATTATATCCGCAAATGGGATCATCTCAAATATTCAACTACATTAAATTCATTGCATCCGGATTTAAAGGCACAGGTCATTCATCATGCTACCAAAGATTTTGCTGACAGTGATGCAGTAATGAGCCGTTGTATTTCTACAGCTATTAGTTTATCGTGGAGTGAAGAGCAAATAAAAGAGAAGGGGGAAAGGATGGTGAGTGTGATAAAGAAAATATTGGCAGACCAATCAGTTTCTTTATAAAACTTATTTAGGCTTTAGTGCATTAGGTTTTTTCTCCAGATAATTTACATACTCCATCGACCCAAGACGTACTCTTAATGGCACGGAAGTATATTTCTCAAATTTCAATTCCTGAATGCACATAAATCCCAATGACTGCGTATAAAAATTTTGTGATAGCTGATAAATAGTAGTTGACAACGTTAGCCCCATATAATTATTTATTGAAAGAGGTCCTTTAGGGACTGGTGTTACAGCAAATGGACGTAAAAAAAGTTTTGGAGCCGTATACTTTACAAATGAAGGAGAATTTTTATAACCCCATCTAAAGGGCTCATTTTGTTGTTTACCAACATTTTGTTGCGTATACTCAGGACTTGGATTTTTTTTTTGTGCAAATAAATGAGCTGGAATAATTAATACTACCAGCACAACAAATATTATAAGAGTTCGTTGCATAAACCTTTCCTATATTGTATTTAAATTTACGGCATTATTTTTGAGGTTTCGGCAAATTTTTCGCAAATTTGACCAATTGCCACTATAAAACTTAATACGAACCATGTCCCTCAGTCAGAGCTTACAACAGCGGATGCTTCAAAAACTGTCGCCTCAGCAGATTCAGCTAATGAAACTGCTACAGGTACCTACGGCCAGTCTGGAAGTACGGATTAAAGAAGAAATGGAAGAAAATCCAGCTTTGGAGCTGGATGAAGATAAACATGAGGATAGCGATGATATGAAAGATGAATTTACCGACACTGCCGAGGAAGACTATGAAGAAAAGGATGGTAGTGAAGATGAATATGGCAACATTGATGTTAGTGAGTATGTGTCAGATGGCGATGACGAAGTAGGTGATTATAAACTTCGGGATGACAACTATCCTGAAGAAGATGAAGGACGCCAACTACCCTTTAAAACGGAAACCAGTTTTTACGAATTGCTGATAGACCAGCTGGGTTTATTGAAACTGGATGAAAAACAACAAACCATTGCCGAACAAATAGTAGGCAGCATTGATGAAGATGGCTATCTGCGCAGAGAAACGGCAGCCATTGTGGATGACCTGGCTTTTCGCCAAAACATTGTGGCAACTGATGACGAAGTAGAAGCAGTGATAAAACGTATCCAACAGTTTGATCCGGCAGGGGTAGCAGCCAGAGACTTGCAGGAATGTTTGCTATTGCAACTGAAGCGGCATAAGGATGAGGGCAAATCAGTTGATATTGCAATAAAAGCCCTCAGCAAATACTTTGATGAATTTACAAAAAAGCATTACGAAAAAATACAGCGGGGATTGAACATTGATGACGACCAGTTAAGAGAAGTAATGCAGCAAATAATCCGGCTAAGCCCTAAGCCAGGGGGTACAGTGGCCGTTAATAATAAAGCAGAAAATTATGTAGTGCCTGATTTCTTCATCATTAACAATGCAGGCAAGCTGGAGCTTACTCTTAATAGCCGTAATGCACCCGAACTTCGCATCAGCGAAGGATACAGGGATATGCTGAAGGAATATGACCGTGGAGCCAAAAAGGATAAGAGGCAAAAAGAAGCGGTACTTTTTATTAAACAAAAAATTGATTCCGCAAAATGGTTTATTGATGCGATCAAACAAAGGCAGCATACGTTGCTGAGCACAATGAATGCTATCATGGAGCATCAGTATGATTTTTTTCTGACTGGCGATGAGACAGAACTAAGCCCGATGATATTAAAAGACATAGCAGAGAAAACCAATCTTGATATATCTACTGTTAGCCGTGTGGCTAACAGCAAGTTTGTACAAACAGAGTTTGGTACCTATCGGTTAAAATTTTTCTTCAGTGAATCATTGAGTACGGATAGTGGTGAAGAGGTTTCTACCAGGGAAGTAAAAAAGATATTAAGTAATATGATAGAAGAAGAAGATAAGAAACGACCACTCAGTGATGAACGGCTAACAGAATTATTGCAGGAAAAAGGTTACAATATTGCCCGCCGTACGGTGGCTAAATACAGGGAGCAGTTGAATATTCCGGTAGCCCGGCTTAGAAAAGAGTTATAATATTTTCCGCCACAAATTTGTCCAAATGAACCAGATAAAACGGATTCAAAATCTGTTTATATCAGTGTTAACATGTTGCCAGGATTTAAAATGGTAAGTCGTCTTTACTTTCCATTTGGCCTTCATCAAAATACACCTGATCATCCGGAGCTTTATCCGTAACAGTTGCAGCACCAGCGGCTTCTATCTTCCATGCTTTTACATCGGTATACCATTTTGCATTATACTCCCGGCTTTCCACATCAAAAGAAATAGTAAGCTGTGAGCCAATTTTCAATATACTTTCATTAATCTTATCGCCCCAAATGGAAATACAAACCTTCTTAGGATAGTTGCCCTCCGTTTCTACAATAATGTCTTGTTTTTTCCATTGCCCGTTTTTTCCGCTGCCAGTTTGCAGGGGCAATAGTTGAATAAGTTTTGCTGTTAATTCCATGTAAAGAATTTTTAAAAATTGAAGATACGTATCTGGTTCTGATAAATCGTAGCAGATACCCTCCTCATGGTATTTTTCAAAATATCCTACCCATTCATTTTGATTGAATAACCAAATTAGTATTTTACAGAGGTAACCACAACCAACCTCTTTGTATGGTATTTGCAAGTTTGCTTTTCATTTTCATTTTTCTTCCACTTGTTCTGTTTCTTTATTATAGCAGTAAAAACAAAAGGCATAGAAACTATATTCTCATTTTTTTCTCTTTAATTTTTTATGGGTGGGGTGAGCCAATCTGGATTTCACTGTTAATTTTATCATCCCTGTTTGACTGGAGCAATTCACTTTTTATAGAACAAAAAAGAGGTACCAAATGGGCAAAGATTGGTGTGGTAGTATGGAAACACAACATAAAAATGGAAGAAAATCGCCGTTGTAAAAGAATCGTATGGGAATGCTTTCTCTTGTTTCCTCGTTAATAATTACGAAAAAGTAATTGTAGTAGATTAGCGATACTATACTGGTGATTTTGTAGCTATGCTAAAAGCAGAAGCAATTAATGAGCAGCTGTTTATC
>JBKJXQ010000506.1:0-9697 GCA_046716235.1 Chitinophagaceae bacterium | reverse complement strand
GTTTAATAATCCCGAAGCAATTAACCCTGCAGGATGTGCTATGTCGGCCAATACTACAGCACCGATTTTGTCAGCCACTTCACGGATGCGTTTATAGTCCCAGTCGCGGCTATAAGCAGAAGCACCGCAAATAATCATTTTAGGCTTTTCTTTCAATGCTGTTGCTTCTAGCTGATCGTAATCTACAATACCATCTTTTGTTACCCCATAGTGTAATGCCTGGTAAGTTTTGCCACTGAAATTGGCAGGGCTGCCATGCGTAAGATGCCCACCCATACTTAAATCAAGACCTAAAATTTTCTCACCGGGTTTCATTACTGCTAAAAACACTGCACCGTTTGCTTGCGCACCACTATGGGGTTGCACATTAGCCCAGCTTGCATTAAATACTTTCTTCAATCTTTCAATGGCAAGTGTTTCTATTTCATCTACAACTTCACAGCCACCATAATATCTTTTACCAGGGTACCCTTCAGCATATTTATTAGTGACTACGGTGCCCATTGCCTGCATTACCTGTAAGGATGTAAAATTTTCTGAAGCAATTAATTCAATACCATTTCGCTGGCGGTCAAGTTCTTTATTAATGAGGTCAAAAATAACTTTATCTTTTTGCATAATAAATTGTTGAATAGATCTGCAGTAAAAAAATGTACCGGCATCTTTGTTTAAAATAATCTTGCACTATGCAACCAGTATTGCTAGAGCTTATATATAATTTATTGCGCAAAAATAAGTTAGCAAGAGATGGGATAGCCTTCCGGGGTAAAATTTTTGTTTATCGTAAAAGTATTACTTTCGTTGGCTTTTGATTAGTAACCTCTGTAAAAATTTCGGATAAACCATTGTGGCTCAAATATGAAAGCTATTATTCCCGTAGCAGGAGCAGGCACTAAGTTGCGTCCTCATAGTTACTCACAGCCCAAAGCACTCATTCCGCTGGCAGGAAAGACGGTGCTTAGTATAATCATTGATCAGTTGCGTGAAGCAGGCATCAACGAATTTATTTTTATTGTTGGTTATCTGGGTGAAAAAATAGAGGATCATGTAAAGATAAAATATCCTGACCTGAAGGCACATTACGTACACCAGGTAGACAGGCAGGGTGTTGGCCATGCTATTCGTCTTACGAGGGATATTGTAAACCATGATGAAGTATTTGTTGTATTGGGTGATACCATTTGTGAGTATGATGTAAAGGAAGTAGTAAACAGCCCCTATTCTATGTTGGGTGTAAGAAAAGTTGATGATCCAAGGGAGTTTGGTGTAGCTGAAATTGGTGAAGGGGGTTTTATAAATCATGTGGTAGAAAAACCACAGATACCAAAATCAAACATGGCGTTGGTGGGTATTTATAAGATTAAGGAAAGCGATCAATTATTTCAATGCCTTGAGAATAATATACTGGGTGGGCTTCGTAGTCATGGCGAATATAATCTTACAGATGCATTGGATTGTATGATAAAGGCAGGGGCTAAATTAAATTCATTCAAAGTTGATAACTGGTTCGATTGCGGGCGGAAAGAGACATTGCTTGAATCAAATGCTACATTACTTAAAAAATTTGTTCAGGAAAATCCAACTGAGTATAATTTTGAAAATACGGTAATTGTTCCACCGGTAAGTATTGGATCAGGATGCACTATAAAAAACTCCATCATAGGTCCCAATGTGGCTATTGGCGACAATACAGTTATTGATTATTCCATTGTAAAAAATTCTATTATTGGTTCTTTCTCTAATCTTTTTGATATTGTATTGGAAACTTCTGTTATAGGAAGCGATACTAACCTGCGTGGCGAAACCCGTTCTTTGAATATCGGGGATAATACGAGTATTGATTTGGGATAAATAATCAATTGGTATTGCACACGGTACAAATAATGAAATAACAGAAATCGAATCCGGGTTATTAAACCTTCTATCTTCTTCAATTATCTTTACTTCTGATTAATAACAGAAGTTCTTATGGCTAATTTTTCCAATCGTATTACTCAACTCTTCAATATCGAATACCCAATTATTCAGGCAGGAATGATATGGGCAAGTGGTTGGCGGCTGGCAAGTGCAGTTAGCAATGCAGGGGGATTAGGAATTATTGGTAGCGGTTCGATGTATCCGGATGTTTTAAGAGAACATATCCGTAAATGCAAATTAGCTACTGCCCGCCCATTTGGTGTAAATATACCCTTACTATATCCGGATATTGATAAGCATATCCAGATTATTATTGAAGAAGGAGTGCAAATTGTTTTCACTTCTGCCGGTAATCCAAAAGCATGGACAGGTCTTTTAAAACAAAAAGGGATTACCGTTGTTCATGTAGTCAGTTCTTCAAAATTTGCAAAAAAGGCAGAAGATGCCGGATGTAATGCTGTAGTTGCTGAGGGATTTGAAGCAGGTGGACACAATGGAAGAGAAGAAACAACTACTATGGTATTAATTCCCGCAGTAGTAAATGCAGTAAAAATCCCGGTGATAGCCGCAGGAGGAATAGCAAACGGACGGCAAATGCTGGCGGCTATGGTGCTTGGGGCAGAAGCTGTGCAGATGGGTAGCCGCTTTGTGGTTAGTGAGGAAGCTTCATCACACATTAGTTTTAAAAACCTGGTTATGAATTCGATGGAGGGAGATACCCAACTGACTATGAAACAACTAACCCCGGTTAGGTTACTAAAAAATCAATTTTTTAATCAAGTGCAAAAGGCTGAACAAGGGGGAGCAACTGTAGAGGAACTTACTGCGTTATTAGGAAGAGCAAGGGCCAGGAAGGGAATGTTTGAAGGTGATCTGGAAGAAGGCGAACTTGAAATAGGTCAGGTAAGTGCCTTACTTAATAATATTTTACCTGCAGGTGTTATAGTCTCCAATGTTTGGAAAGAGTTTTTAACCGCTTTATCAAATCCGGTGAAAAAGTTTTAATTTTATTATTCCACTTATTATTTCCTTAAGTAGATTGTTTAGCGTTAATCTGATGAAAATGGAAAACATTATTTAAGCATTCAAAATAAACAAAATGAAATCAAAAACTTTCTTGCTGACATTTTGCTTTTTTGGTTTTGTTACGGCAAAAGCAAGTGATATAGGACCTGGCGAAGGTAAAAGCGATGAACTAAACGGCACTGTTATACATTCAGAAAGTAAAAAGCCACTTAAGGATGTTAGTGTTACAGCTTTCCTTATTTCAAAAAAGGAAAAAATAACGATAACAAATGACGATGGTAGCTATTCTTTTGACGAGTTGAAGCCGGGTACCTATAAGTTTATTTTTGAAAAGACAGGGTTTAAAAAAATTACCAGGGAAAAAGTAGTGATAAAAACTGACGACGCTTTCCTTATGAATATTGAAATGATTGAAAGCAGTGAATTTGAAATTATGCCTTCACCTTTTAATTTTGCATTGGTCAGATAAATAATTAATTCATAAAAAGACTAAAGAAAAATCCCGTCTTCTATAAGGTAGACGGGATTTTTCAATTCATACTATACTGTAAGCAAACATTGGTTTAATCTACATCTATATCAAAATCGTCATCGCTTTTTTCTATATGGAATTTTTTATGTTTTTCAAGGAAGTTGCGGTATTTGTTATAGACCTGCTCTGTTGCTTTCTTACCGTTTATGAAAAGCTGCCCGTCTGTATGTTTTAATGTATACACTTCTTTCTTATTGATTAATCCATCATCATTCAATCCATCCACAAAAGCTTTGAATTCTTTCATCTCCATCTTAGCTTTTTCAATCTCAGCTTTTGCATTCTCCATTTCTTTCTGAAGCTTTGGGCCAAGTTCCTTCATTTCTTCCTGTACTTTTTTCATATCCTCACTTATTTTCTTCATATCAATATCTTTCACTTTTTCAATTTCCAGTTTCATCTTATCCCAATCTACCTTCGCTAAAGACTCCTGTACTTCTTTTTGAATTTTAGCCATGTCAATATCCTTTAGGGCTTCGGCGACTTCGTTTTTTATTTTATTAAAATCTACTTTGGCCAGCGATTCCTGGACTTCTTTCTGAATTTTAGCCATGTCCACATCTTTCATCGCTTTTTCAATTTCAAGTTTTATTTTTTCGCCGTCGATGCTTTTCATTGCTTCAGCAATTTCCTTGTGAATTTTTTCCATATCTACCCTGATGTCGGCGGCATTCAATTCATCCAGCACATCATCCAGATCCCGGATTTTCTTTTCTTTATCAGTCACTTTCTTTTTAGGTGTGGTGTCTGTTATGGACGGTTGGTATTGGCCGGGAGTTTGTTTATAGCCCCAGGATACAAGCCCAATGGTAAGAACGGCAGTGGTTAGGACAATTCCTAATGTTGTTAATTTAAGATTTGTTGGTTTCATACTCAAAAGTTTTAAAGGCTATTATATAGGTTCACGAAATATTTCGTATCAAATATACGACTGGTTTCGTATTTTGTTGTTTTATTTTTCAGATAAAGAAAAGTTTAACAAAAAAACCATCCTCGTTTATTGGAGGATGGTTTGGAAAAAAGTTGCTTATAAATTAATTCTTTCTAAAGGCCCATTTAATCATTTCCTTCCAGCTTGGTTTTTTGCCATACATCAAAATCCCGGTTCTGTATATTTTACCGGCAAACCAGGTGGTGAAAATAAATCCAATAATCAGCAGGGACATGGAAAGGCCTATTTGCCACCAGGGAACAGTACCAGGCACACCAAAAGGTATTCTTGCCATCATAATAATAGGTGAGCTGAAGGGTATAATACTTCCCCAAAAAGCTATTGGCCCGGTGGGATCTTTTAATACAGCTCCCATCATAGTAATGGAAAATATAATGGGCATCATCAATGGAAAACTAAGAGACTGCGCTTCTCTCATATCTTCATTAACGGCGCTGCCCATAGCTGCGAAAAGCGATGAGTAAAAGAAAAATCCGCCCATCAGGTAGAATGTAAAGAAGAAAAGAAGTAACGGAATATTGGTGCTGGTAAATACATGTTGTATGCCACCAATTACACTACTCATCGAACTGGAATTACCAGCACTGCTGACATTATAAATAATGAAAATAAAACTTATCCATATTAATATTTGTGTGAAGGCCACCATTCCGATTCCAATAATTTTCCCCAACATGAGTTGGAAAGGCTTTACCGAAGAAACAATTACTTCTGCTATCCGGTTTGTTTTTTCTTCCATTACCCCCATCATTACCTGGGAGCCATACAACATAAGAATGATATAAATTAAAATGGCGGCTACTGTTCCTATTATACTCGCAGTATCGGAACTGGCATTCTTATCTTTAATATTAACTGCAGAAACTGTTATCACACTGGTCTCCATCACCTTTTTCTTGTTTTCATCTATACCCAGTTTTTCATTTTTTATTGTATTCCAGATATTGTTCAGTTTTTTTTGAATAGCGAAGCTATTCTCCCTACCCAGCGTACGATTGGTTTGTAACGATAAGTTGTGTAATCCTTTTTCCCAATCTGCATTTGCCGGAATAATTACAAAACCATCGTAACTGCTTTTATCAAGTGTAGTTCTTAAAACATCAGGGCTACTGGTAACATAGGACAAAACAGTGCTGCTATCGATTAAATTTTCTCTTGCAATTTTCCCCTGGTCAAAATACCCGGAAGAATCAATAACTGCTATCCGCATTTTTTTTCCGGATTTAGAAGAAATATAGGTAGAACCAAAAATGAGTGCCAGGTAGAGTACAGGAAATAATATAGTACTTAATATAAAAGTTTTCTTTCTGACTTTTGTCAGGTACTCCCTTTTTATGATGAGCCAGATTTTGTGCATAGTAAATAGTTTAGTTGGTTTGAAATCGGTTATACTTTTTGAAATTGGCGGGCAGTAGGTGTTCCTTCTACCAGTTTGATGAATATGTCACTCAAAGAAGGAAGTATTTCATTAAAAGAATTAATAGTTACTCCCTGGTTTAATAAATATTGCAACACATCATTTGGGGTACTTTGTTCTTTTATTCTTACAACATGGGAATTATTTTTTGTTCCCACTATTTCAAAAGGTTCAACGCCGTTAATAGCAGGTAATTGTTCAGTTCCAATACTGTAGAGATTTTCTTTAAATTCCTGTTTTATTTCCTTCACGGTTCCATCTAATATTTTTTTGCCTTTATTTACCAATGCAATATGGTCGCATATTTCTTCTACCTGCTCCATACGATGAGTGCTGAAAATGATAGTAGATCCGTTTTTTGCCAGGTTGAATATTTCGTCTTTAATCAGGTTACTATTTACCGGGTCCAGACCACTGAAAGGTTCATCAAGTATGATAAGCTTAGGTTCATGCAATACGGTGGTAACAAACTGTAGTTTTTGCGACATACCTTTTGAAAGGTCTTCTACCTTTTTATTCCACCAGCTTTCCATTTCAAACCGTATAAACCACTGCTTTATTTTTTTTAAAGCATCTTGTTTATTTAACCCTTTCAGTTGTGCCAGGTACAGTGTTTGTTCACCTATTTTCATTTTTTTGTATAAACCACGTTCTTCCGGCATATAGCCGATCCGGCCAACATCATTAGTAGGGTCAAATTTTTTGCCATCAAAAATTATTTCACCTTCATCCGGATAAAAAATTCCGGTTATCATACGGATAAGAGTCGTCTTACCAGCACCATTAGGTCCCAGCAATCCGAATATCTGTCCTCTTTCAACAGTTAAACTGATATCGTCTACTGCTTTTTGGGTGGCAAAATATTTTTTAAGATTGTTTAATTCAAGGATGTTCATATAGTTTAGTTGGTTTGTGTAGCAAATTTACCCTTCCGGTTGAATTGCAGAGAAAAATTAGGTGAACTGAAAAAGAAAGGGGATAAAAAGCCTGAACTACAGGCTAAACGGCATGTAGAAAAATGGCAATTTGTTGGGCCACTCTTTCACCATCCATCGCTGCACTAACAATACCGCCGGCATAACCAGCTCCCTCGGCACAGGGATAAAGATTTTTAATTTGAGGATGTTGTAAAGTGTCCTTATCTCTGGGAATACGAACCGGGGAGGATGTTCTTGATTCAGTTGCCACCACCACAGCATCGTTGGTAAAATATCCTTTCATCTTTTTCCCATATTCTTTAAAAGCCTGTTGAAGGTTATTATAAATAAACGATGGTAATACTTC
This sequence comes from Chitinophagaceae bacterium, assembly GCA_046716235.1. GTDB lineage: Bacteria > Bacteroidota > Bacteroidia > Chitinophagales > Chitinophagaceae > JJ008. Next base: position 2,569 of record JBKJXQ010000506.1, on the reverse strand, counting down.
TTTTAGGGATGATGAGTGAAGTCCGGGCAAATAAGAACAATGGGGAAGTGAAGTGGATAATTTATTTTCAGCAAAATCAACTAATCGCTGTGCCGGGGCTACGAATTTGCCACCACCAGCTATAAAAGCTTTTCTTTCTATCGATTGTTGAAACTGCATCAACAGCAAAGGATTATCAGCACCATTCATTTTTAGTTTTTCATCCTTCATTGCCTGGTAAATATCTTTTTCCTCAACAGTAACTACAATACCGCTATTGGCATACGGATTATTTCTTTTAGAAGGACTCCAGCCATTAACCACCAATTCTCCGGGAGATGTAGCAGCAGGTGCAATAATGCCTCCCGGGCACATACAGAATGAAAACACTCCCTTGCCCTCTACCTGTTGCACCCAACTATAGGAAGCGGGGGGTAAAGCAGGGTCTCGTAATCCATTGCCTTGAGAGTGAGTTTGGGAGAGGTGATACTGGGCACTATCAATTAAAGTTTGTGGATGCTCCACTCTAACACCAAGTGCAAATGGTTTTGATTCTATCAATATTTTTTTATGGTGAAGTAGTTCGAAAATGTCTCTTGCCGAATGGCCTGTTGCAAGAATTACAGCATCGGCTTCAAAAGAATTACCATCTGCTGTTTTTACACCTTTAATAGAATTATTATTTATAATGAAATCAACTACTTTTTTTTCAAATAAAAAATCTCCGCCATAATCTACTATTTTTTTTCGCATAGAGGTAATGATAGCGGGTAGCTTATTGGTGCCAATATGCGGATGGGCTTCATATAATATTTGTTCTTCACCACCAAAATGAACAAATAAATTCAGTATGCGGTTAATATCGCCCCGTTTGCTGCTACGGGTATACAATTTGCCATCGCTGTAAGTACCAGCTCCACCTTCACCAAAGCAATAATTACTTTCAGGATTAACTTCACCTTCCTTATTTAATATTGCAAGATCCCTTCTTCTTGCCCTTACATCCTTTCCTCTTTCAAGGATGATGGGCTTAATACCCAGTTCTATTAATCGTAAGGCAGCGAAAAGCCCGGCAGGACCGGCACCAATAATAATAACGCTATAGTCAGCTTTTTTTACTTCTTTGAAATCAAACCGCATAAATTCCCTTTGCTGAAAAGGCTCCTTTATATATACTTTCAGGGAAATGTTAATCCATGGCTGCTTGCCCCTCGCATCAATTGAATGTTTTAAAATAGTAAAACCACTAACGGTTGATACCTCTACCTGTTCTGAAGAAGCGATATATTTTTTTATAACTGTTTCATTGGCGGCTTCAGACGGAAGCAACTTAAGGGAAATGATTTTTTGCATACTTGTCAGGTTTTTATCCTGAAGAATTACAAAGATGCAAATAAATATCCGGGATTAATTTTTGAAATTTCTTGTTGTGACAGTAAAATTGTAATACCTTCAAAACAGACAATCGAATATGAAAATAAAAATTTATTTTGCTTCTATAGTTTTACTATTTTGTTTTACAGGTGTATCCTGCTACACTACTTACCAAAGTCAATCTCTTCAATACAAATCATACCGCATTAATGATAACCAGCAAAAAGATTCAGCGCTGCTTACCATTCTGCAACCATACAGCACTACTGTTAATGCTACTATGAATGAAGTAGTGGGGATTGCCAGTAAAAGCCTGGATAAAAAGCAACCTGAAAGTACACTTGGAAATTTTTTGGCAGATGCTTATTTTACTATTGCCCAGGAAAAATACAACACAAAAGTTGATGCTGCTTTTGCTAATATTGGCGGAATAAGGTTAAATCAATTATCGGCGGGAAATATTACGAATGGAAAAATATTTGAATTAATGCCTTTTGATAATTTACTTATTCTTCAAAAATTAAAAGGTGATGTGCTGCAACAATTTTTAGACTTAACAGCTGCGGATGGGGGCTGGCCACTTGCAGGTATTACCATGCAGATAAAAGATAAAAAGGCAGTGAATGTAATGGTGGGAGAAAAGCCATTAAATCCTGATGTAATCTACATTACTGTCAATTCTGACTATATCGCTAATGGAGGAGGGGGAGCTGATATGCTCAGAAAAGTGCCACAGATAAGTAATGGTTACCTGATGCGGGATGCCATCTTTGAGTATATCAAAAAATTGAAAGCTCAGGGAAAAGACATTACAGCTAATATCGAAAATCGGGTTATCAATGTACAGTAGAAAAAAATTTATTCGAAATGCTGCTTTATCAGCAGGAGCCATAATGGCCGTCCCTTCTGTATTAAAAGCAGCGGAATATTTCAGCCCTCTTAAATTAACTATTCTGCATACGAATGATGTGCATAGTCGGCTGGAACCCTTCCCAATGGATGGGGGTCGTAATCAGGGACTGGGTGGAATTGCTGTGAGAGGACAATTAATTAATCAAATACGACAGGAAGAAGAACATGTATTATTACTGGATGCAGGTGATATTTTTCAGGGCACTCCATATTTCAATCTCTATAAAGGCGAGCCGGAAATAAAACCAATGACGGCGATGAAATATGATGCCTGTACAATAGGTAACCATGATTTTGATGCAGG
>JBKJXQ010000505.1:0-3338 GCA_046716235.1 Chitinophagaceae bacterium | reverse complement strand
TTTTGCTGACCATACTGTTCCTTATTGTAGCACTATATATTTTTATTCAAACTCCTTTTGGACAAAATTGGATAGCAAGTAAGGTTACCAAGCGGCTATCCTATGACCTGCAGACAAAAATCTCTATTAAAAATGTTGATTTTACACTGTTCAATACCATGCACCTTCAAGGCACCCTCATTGAAGATCGTAAAGGAGATACCCTTTTATATGCCGGCGATTTAAAAGTGAGGATTACTGATTGGTTCTTTTTTAAAAAGAAGGCAGAGTTAAAATATATCGGCCTGGAAAATGCAATAGTAAAATTTCAGCGAACTGATTCGGTATGGCAACAGCAATTCTTTCTTGATTATTTTTCTTCTCCCTCAACGGGTAAAAAAAAGGATGCAGGTATTGAGTTCGATTTAAAAAAAGCAGAGCTGAAGAATGTACTTTTTATAAAAAAAGATGCATGGCTTGGTGCAGACATGTCAGTAAAAGTGGGGACGATGGAGCTGGATGCTAATGACCTCAATTTAGCAGGCAATAAATTTGATATTAAATCACTGGTTGTAAAAGACCCGGTGTTTTCCATCGTAAACTACAACCAGTTAAAACCACAGGATTCTTTATTAACGGATGTGATTGAAGCCATAAAACGGGCATCATGGAACAGTGGTAAAACAATTTTTAAGATAGCCAGCCTGAAAATTATTAATGGTACTTTTAAAACCGATCAACAAACAAATCGGCCACTGAATTCCGGGTTTGACGGACAGCATATATTATTTACTGAAATAAATGGCGATCTCAGCAATGCCGGTTTCATCGGTGATACTGTTTATTCAAAATTAAAATTGACGGCAAAAGAAAGAAGCGGACTGGAATTAAAAAATTTTACTGCAGATTTAAAAATTACACCGCAGGCTATGGCTTTCTCTGACATGGAGCTTGTGACCAACCGCAGCACTCTCCGTAATTTTTTTATGCTTTCGTATGATGACCTTAGCGATATGGGGAATTTTATCCACAAAGTAAAAATGGTTGCCAATTTTGATGGCTCTTATCTTGATAGTGATGATATTGCTTTTTTTGCACCTGCTATGAAAAGCTGGAAGAAAAAAATCTCCCTTAACGGTAAAATAAAAGGAACGGTTGATGACATAGTGGGCAAGAATTTAGTAATTAAAGCTGGAAATAATACATTATTAAACGGAGACATTACCCTGACAGGGTTGCCCGATATCAATCAAACTTTTATTGATTTAAAAGCCAATGATTTTAGAACCACTTATGCAGATGCAGTGGCAATTATTCCGGCCATCCGGCGAATAACTGATCCTGATCTTAGAAAAATAAGGTATCTGAATTTTAAAGGAAACTTTACGGGTTTTATCCGTGACTTTGTAACATTTGGTACTATTCAAACTAATCTGGGCACTATAAAAAGTGATTTGAATATGAAATTGCCTGCCGGGAAAGATCCTGTTTATTCCGGTACAATTGCCACTGATAATTTTCGATTGGGAGAATTTTTAGGGAATAATAAAATCGGAATGGTTTCATTAACCGGAAGTTTAAAAGGAAGAGGCTTTAGTGAAAAATCAGTGAATACTTTAATAGAGGGAACAGTACGCTTTGCTGATTACAATAATTACCGCTATAAAAATATTGCTGTAAAAGGAAAACTGAATAAAAAATTGTTTGAAGGGTTAGCTTCTATTCATGATGAAAATGCAGACCTGACCTTAAATGGAGTGATTGATTTTAATGGTAAAACCCCAGGGTTTAACCTGGTAGCAGATGTAGCAAAAACTAATCTTAAAAATCTGCACCTTACCAAAGACAGTATAGAATTTAAAGGAAAATTAAATTTCAACTTTACCGGTAATTCGCTGGATAATTTTTTGGGTGACGCAAGAATCACTGAGGCAGAAATAAAAAATAATGGCCGCCGCATTCCTTTTGATTCATTGATAGTTTCATCCTCTTTTGAAGACACTGTAAAAGTATTAACTGCATTGTCCAATGAATTTAAGGCAAAAGTAAAGGGTGATTTCAGCCTCAAAGATTTACCAGATGCATTTACACTATTTCTAAGTAAATATTATCCGTCTTTTGTAAAAGCACCGGCAAAAAGGCCAAGAAATCAATCGATGAGTTTTGACATTGAAACTTATTATGCAGATGAATACGTACGGCTTATCGACTCCAGCCTTGCTGGTTTTAATAACAGCCACATTACTGGCGATCTGAACCTGAATACCAATGAAATGAATTTTACTGCGCAGGTTCCCCAGTTCAAATACAAACAATACAACTTTAATAATGTAAGCCTGAAAGCAGCAGGGAATTTAAATAATCTGCTGTTAAACGGGCAGGCCTTTAACATCCGGATTAATGACAGTATAAATATACCCATGGCAGCATTCTCGGTAGATGCCCGGCATGATTCATCCAAAGTCAGCATTAAATCCGGTGCCAACCGCACCGTTGATACTGCTAATCTGAATGCATTAGTTCTTACTTATACTGACGGAGTAAAAATTCAATTTGATCCTTCTACTTTTACCATCAACAGTAAAACATGGAGTATTGATGAAGATGGCGAACTCGAATTCAGAAAAAATGTAGCAGCGAATGGAAAATTAATATTAAGGGAAGGCGAACAACAGATAATGTTGAATACGCAGCCATCGCCGAAGGGTAATTGGAACGATTTAAAAATTGCATTAAGCAAAATAAACCTGGGAGATTTTTCTTCTTTTATTCTCCCCAAAAACAGGCTGGAAGGGTTACTTACAGGTAATATATTAGTTGAAGACCCTACTAATAATTTAAAAATAACCTCCAACGATCTTCAAACACAATTTTTACGCCTTGATAAGGATTCCTTAGGTGAATTAAAAATCAATCTATCGTATGATAATAAAACAAAAGAATTAATTGCAAAAGGCAATACGCTGAACGAAGAAAACTATCTTGGTTTTGATACGCATCTTTATTTTGATCCGCTGGCTGCAAAAAATAATTTGATTGCTTTAAAAGCGAAGAATTTTCAAGTCAGTATATTGGAACGTTTTCTGGGAACTTTATTTACCGACATGCGGGGATACCTAACCGGAGACATTAACATGGCTGGTGAATTTCAAAACATGAGTATTACCGGAAAAGGAAGGCTTAAAGATGCAGGGCTACGGGTAAATTTCACACAATGCTTTTACAATATAAAGGATACGGAAATAGAGTTAACCCCGACAAAAATTGATCTGGATGGAATTGTCCTGGAAGATACGGTAACCGGTAACCCGATTTATATTATCGGTGGTATTGAGCATGAGTCATTCAAAAACATGTTT
>JBKJXQ010000504.1:0-9112 GCA_046716235.1 Chitinophagaceae bacterium | reverse complement strand
GGGTTCAATGCAAAAATGAGTTCTTCGGTCTTTTCTTTTTCAATGCGGTAAATGAGGTGACTTATATTTAATTGATCGGGGCCAATACCATCTAACGGAGAAATGACACCGCCTAATATATGATAAGTACCATTGAATTGCTGGGTACTTTCAATGGCAATAACATCACGGATACTTTCAACCACACAAATTACTTCCTGTTTTCGCATAGAGTTGGAACAGATAGAACAGATATCGCCATCGGATACACTAAAGCAGCGCTGACAGAATTTTATTTCGCTTCGCATCCTGGCAATTACATCACTAAAATTTCCAACATCTTTTGTGTCCTGTTTTAATAAATGCAATACTAAACGCAAAGCTGTTTTTTTACCGATACCCGGAAGTTTGGCAAATTCGTTGACAGCGTTTTCAAGAAGAGAAGAAGAGAATTGCATAAAACAAAGATAAGCTAAGAGAATAAAGGAGAGAAGGAGGAAAAGAGTTAGGGTAAACTTTTTTAAATATAAGGCGATACGAATTTAGTTATGGGCTAGGTTCTTTTTCTCTTTCTGCCTTTCTCTTAGCTATAGGGCTAATTCAAACTCATTTTGCCAACTGGGTTTTACAGTAATTTTCCGTTCAATTGGTTTTACAATTTCCGGCTGTTTGTGTTTGCCAAAAAATTCCCCGGGATCCCATTTGCCATTTTTATTATCATCAAATAAAATGCGCAACTCATACTCACCTGTAAGGAAGAGTGCTTGTGAAAACTCCGTCGTGTTTCCAAAGACAAAAGACTGCACCATCCTATCGCCGGATATAAAAAGTAAAACCGGATTCTTTCCAATATCCAAATTGCGGAACTTTAATTTTAACGAACCATACTCAGTAAGTTTTTTTGTTTTAAAACTTAATGTATCTGTTCTTAATAACTTTTTACCGGAAGAATCTTCTGCAAAATCTTTATCCATTGTGATATGGTAAAGTGTATTTTCTTTCCACTGGTGTATCAGCTGAATTTTTTTATTACTGCTATCTTTTTCAAATTTATAACCAGCAACAGGTATAAAAGCAGAATCGGTGTACAATTTAATTTTGGCCGTATCAAATGAACGTAAGGCTGTTTCAAACGTCATAATAAAATTGCCTAAAAGATCCAGCTGGTTATTAACTAAACTGGTCTGGTATTTTAATCTTTTATCAGCTGTTGGCCCGCCAGGCTTAATGCGAACAGGTGGACTGATAGGGGTAATGGTGGATTGAGCAACAGCCTGTGCAGCATAAGCATATAAAGTAACCGTATCAGTATTAAGTTGTGTTGTTACCGGTTTTTTAGCAAATGCAAATAATTGTTTGTCGCTAAAATAGCGATAAGTACCTGTTTCATCCTTCAGGGCATACAGGTAAAATGTTTTTGCAGGAAGGTTTTTAAAAGTAAAATTCCCCTGCCCATCTAAACGGGTAATGTAACGGGGTTTTTCTTTTACTACTATAGAATCATCGGCACTGGTATGCAGCATAACAATTAATGTAGTATCCACTTTTCCCGTTTCGGCCAATAATACTTTGCCATGCAGCTGCAATGAATCGATATACGAACCGGTTGAAAAGACATACGTAAAACCTTTAATAATATTCCCTTCACTAAAATCTTTAATGGCTTCACGAAAATTTAAAGAGTAAGTGGTATTAGGTTCCAGTGAATCTTTAAGTTTTACGGTCATCGTATTCAACTTAAAATCCACGACAGGTGTAATTTTTGGAATTGGTGAAACCATCAGGTTTTCCTGCACATTCTGCACTTCAATAAATTCATTAAACGAAAAATTGATTCTATTTGTCTTAAAATTTTTGGAAGAATCGCCTGGAGTAGCCTTTATTAAAATGGGTGGAATTGAATCTTTCGGTCCCCCTTGTGGAGGAATAATGTTAGCACAGCCAGGCCCGCTGGTGATGCTGATTGCAATGATTAATAGGAGAACTGCCGATGATATTAAATGCCTGTAATTCATGTTGGGTGCAAACTTAATCTCTTTCGGCTTATGGGCTATTACTGCCAGACATTAATACCTAAAAATCCTGTTAATCATAATTTTTCCGGTTTATTCCGTAAGCATTGTTTCTTCTTCTTCCGGCGGGTGCAATTCAACAGCCAGGTGATTGGACTTTACAAAATTGCACCAATCGCAATCGGGTTTGCCGCAACCGGTTTTAAATTCTTTTTGCTGTATTTTTTGCCAGGTGTCAGTTATCTGGTGCGTAACAGTAGTTATATCGGCAGCACTTACCTGCACTATTTCTGTTTTATATTCTTCGTTTACCGGTTCTATAAAATCAAACTCTGTACTCAGTGCCTGCCAGTCATTGGTCCTGTCGTTATCTAATAAAATTTTATAAAAAACGGCTTGGCGCCAGTAATCACCACCATTCGGTTCTTTCTCATTGGGAGGCACTAACTTCTTTTTAGCATTTTCGTATTTACCGGTTTTATAATCAACAACGTTTACCTGTTTTCCGGTAAATTCTAATTTATCTAATTTACCATTTATAGGTACGTTTTGTACGGTTACGTTTCGTACTGCTTTTTCAACGACAACTATTTTATTCCAGCGGTCAATATGATAATCATAATAGGCAGGTAATATTTTTTCGCCATAATCCATTTTTAATTTGAATGCTTCGGGTGTAAAAGCTTCCCGGTTATTTTTCATGTACCAGTTAAAGTCATTCACCAAATCTTCTTTTGGTAAAAAAACATTTTCATTGACCCGCATTTTTACAAACATTCTTTCAATAGCCCAGTGAATAGCACTGCCGAATGCCATGCTTTCATTTTTTGCTGCAGGAACTCTTATGAGGTTTTGATAATAGAACCGTAAAGGGCAGTTCAAATAATTATTTAGATGGGTAACGCTTAGTGTGTATCGCTTTAATATCTGGTCAATATATGCTGCTTCTACCAACTCAATTTCTGGTCTTGCCTTTTCTGCAAATTGCAGCAATAAATAATCTGCCAGCAATTCATCAGGAACTTGTTTCGGTGTTACCAATAAATTACTTCCTTCGAGCAGCTCAGTTATAAAAGTGCTTTTTATTTGTTCTTTGTCTTTATCATCCTTTGCCGGGAAGGATATATGCAAATGTGTTTTTGCCCTGGTAATGGCTACATAAAAAAGCCGCCTGCTTTCTTCCAGGTCAGAAGCTTTAGTACTATTGTTAACTAAATTATCAGGGAGTTTATAATTGCGGTTGCCGCCTTTGTTATTATCATCCCATATTTTTTGCGTGCAGCCAATCACAAAAACATGGGCAAATTCGGAACCCTTGGCACCGTGTGCAGTTACCATATTCACCCCTTCATCATTTGCTGTTATTTTATACAATGAAACGGGGAGGCGGTTTTTTTTCATCATATCAATAGCGGCAAGCCATTCTGATAAGGTTAATTCAGGATTTCGTTTATTCTCCTCTTTCAGTTGATTAAAAAAGGCATTCAATACCTGCATCAGCCAGGGCTTCTCAGGGCTTTGCATTACATAAGAAAGTACTCCTGTTTTTTGAATAACCAGCTCCAGTAATTGCTGTAGTGTGCTGTTGGCAGAAGTTTTTATTAACTCTTCGAGCACATTGCTAACTTCTTTTATAGAATGACCATCTGGCTGACTGAATAAATCTGATTTTGGTGCTCCAGATTCAGACATTAGTCGACGTAAAGTGTATTTGTCATCACTATTTCCCTTATTTTTTGAATTAACTTTCATTGTAAGTGTAGCAATCTCTAAAGGGGAAATTTTAAAAAAATCACTATGTAAGAAAAGAAATAAAATATCATCGGCACTGGAGGAATAGATTTTTTGCCTTTCCTTATTAATCCAATTAAGAATGAGTAACAGGTTTTGAATAAAAGGCAATTGCAGAATATCAACTTTTCTTTTCGTATTCACAGGAATTTTCTTTCCTTCCAGCATAGTGGTGATAGTAGCCACCTGCGCATGGTTGCGGTAAATAATTGCAATCTCTTTTCCGCTGATGCCTTGCTGTACCAACGCTTCTATCTGTATGGCTACATCAATGGCTTCCTGTGCAAGGTTGGCATATTCAGTGATTATTGGTTCAATAGAAATTCCCTGTAGATTTTGATTGGACGCAATAAGCGGCTTGTCATTTCCAGGAAGAACAGTTCGTAAATTATTATTAACAATTAAACGATGCGCTGCTGTTAATATATTCTGTGTAGAACGATAATTATTAATGAGATCAATCTTGGTTAGTTCCTCCGCATATTTCTTTTCTACTTCAATAATATTTTCCACGTTGGCATCCTGGAAAGAAAAAATACTTTGATCAGCATCGCCTACAAATAAGTTGGGAACTTCCCAATAACTGGTAAGATGTTGTAGTAATAAATTTTGTGAGCGGCTGGTATCCTGAAATTCATCTACCAAAAAATATTGGTACCGCTCCTGGTAGTCGAGCAATAAATTTTTGTTCTTGTTAAAAGCATCCAGCACCCACAATATCATATCATCAAAATTGTATCGGCTTTCTCCTGCCATCATTTCATTGTAACGAGGATACAGGTTGGCCGCTGCCCGCAACATTTCCATTTTTTCTTTTTCATCGGCAATCGCAGCAGGTTTAGCATCGCCGGCATTAAACTCTTTATATTTTCTTTTGTAAAAGAAACCTTCTTTGGTTGGTAGTTCGGCAAGGTAGGCATCAATACGTTCATTTAAATAAGCCGGTGTCCATGCTTCTTTCTTCATTAAACTGTATAACGATTTCAGCCGGTCTTTTTCATAGTAAACTTCTCCGCGGAAACGTTTGAGTGGGTTATATTTTTCAATACTGTCTATTAATTTATAGAAAAGGTCAATTTCTTCCAGGTCACCGATGGGAGCCAGGTTTAATTTTCCAAAATAAGTAAGGTTATCCTGTATTACTTCGTTACAAAAAGAATGAAAAGTATGGATGCGTACATTGTAAGCAGCGCTGCCAATTATTTTTAGCAAACGGTTTCTCATTTCAATAGCACCGTTGTCTGTATAGGTTAAGCAGAGAATATTGTTTGGATTAATATCTGTTTGTTGTAAGATGCTGGCAATGCGTAATGCAAGTATTTGTGTTTTGCCGGTACCGGGACCTGCATTTACCATTACCGGCCCTTCGATAGTGGTAACGGCCAGTTGTTGCTGAGGATTCAATAGTTGATATTCTTCCCTGAATTTAGCTTCTAATCTTTCTTTGTTAAATGACATCTGTTACCGAACTTTTCCTTTTAAAAATGGTTATTCAAACGAATTTAAACCAATAATCTCCATGGCGGCACATTCTATTAAAACAGTCCAGAAAATTCCTATTTCGTTAGATGAGGCCTGGGATTTTTTTTCCAATCCTGCCAACCTGCAGGCTATTACACCAGACAATATGGGCTTTAAAGTAATTTCTCAACATCATGGTGATACAATGTATGCCGGGCAAATTATAGAATACACCGTAAAACCTGTTTTAGGAATTCCACTATACTGGATGACTGAGATAACACAGGTGAAAGACAAAGCATATTTTATTGATGAACAACGATTCGGGCCGTATAGTCTATGGCATCACCAACACCATTTCAAAGCTATTGAAGGTGGCGTGGAAATGACAGATATAATTCACTATAAAAATCCGGGTTGGTTTTTAGGAATATTAGCCAACGAATTGTTTGTGAAAAAACAACTGCAGGGAATATTTGATTACAGATATAAAAAAACAGAAGAGCTTTTTGGTGTATGGGAATTAAATAAATAATGAGGGTACTGTTTATTTAATCCCTGCTCTCTTCTTTAATTCTTCTACCGGCATCACCATCATTCTTCCAATAGGTTTATTATTCCGGTAAGTTATCAACTTCATAGTGGAAGCATCTTTGGGTACAGTCAACGCCGAACTATAAGACGGGTAAAAATTATCCGGGTATGAATTATCAAAACTGTAATGAATGGATAGGCCTTCTACTTCAGTGCTTAGTTTTACAATGATTGTAGCGGTATCTTTTTTACTTACTTCTACAATTGGGTCGTACATGCTTGGGGCATATTTTACTTCTGCTTCATCTAACCGTTGAAATTGTTGTTCTGTTCTTTGTACAAAATCATTCCAATCTCTTTTTTCTTTAGGGCTCCATAGCACTTCAGCTATGGCAAAACCTCTGGGCCATGTCATGTACTGAGCCTGCCGCATATTGTACACTTGTTCTGTCCACAGGTTGGCCTGGCCTCCCTTTATTAAAGATGAGTTTACACCTTCCGGTACTGGTTCAAACTGGTAGGTTTTCTTTAACCGTAATGTTGCATATACAGGCGGTTCCATTACTACATCACTTTGCATATAATCTATGTAGGTAAAATCTGTCGGACTCATCACCACTTCATGCCCCTGTTTTGCTGCTTCAATTCCACCTTTCATGCCCCTCCAGCTCATCACGGCTGCATTGGGTGCTAATCCGCCATCTAAAATTTCATCCCAGCCTATCATCTTTTTGCCTTTTGCATTGATGATTTTTTCTACCCGCTTTACAAAATAGCTCTGTACTTCATCAAGATTTTTAAGTTTTTCTTTTTGCATTAATGCTTTTATAACTTCACTTTTTTCCCAGAAATTTCTGGCTGTTTCATCACCACCCATGTGTATATATTGAAATGGAAATAATTGGGCTACTTCAGTAAACACTTTGTCAATGAACTCAAATACTTTTTCATTCGCCGGGCAAAGGGTATTATCCAATATGCCATAAAAATGCTGGCCATTGTCGGGCCAAATCATAAACTGTTCACCGGAGTTAACGGCATAAGTGCCGGGGGTGCAGGTCAATTCCGGATAAGCAGCAATAGCAGCCAGGCTATGTCCGGGTATATCTATTTCAGGAAGAATATTTACAAATCTATCCTTCGCATATTGCACTATTTCTTTAATGTCTTCGTGTGTATAAAAACCTCCATAGTTTTTAGGCTCATCTGTTGTGGGAGCAGAAAATTTTCCAAAGGTTCCTGTTTTGTCTACCCGCCATGCACCAACTTCGGTCAACTTTGGTAAACTTTTTATTTGCAATCGCCAGCCCTGGTCATCTGTTAAATGCAAATGCAACAGATTAAATTTATATTTTGCCATCTGGTCGATATAGTCTTTTACCTCTGACACTTTGAAAAAATGCCGGGAAACATCGAGCATTAAACCTCTCCATCCGAACCGGGGATGATCTTCAATAGTAAGAACAGGTACTTGCAGCCCATCAATCTGTATCCGTTGCTTACTTACAATATTTTTTGGCAACAGTTGATACAATGTTTGCAGACCATAAAAAATGCCTGCTGGTTTTGAGGCCATTAAACTAACACCCTTTTTACTTACGGATAAACGATACCCTTCTTCCGGAATACTTTTATCATTTACCAGTGATATAAAAACAGATGATGATAGTGGTACTACTCCTTCTTTGATATTCACCTTATAATTAGTAGTATTTAACAGGCGTTGAGAAAGACCGGCAGCAATCTTTTTTACTTCTTCATTAGCAGGAGTGATGATTACAATATCTTGCGGAAATTTATAATATCCCTGCCCTTTTACTATTGAAACAGGTTTCGGTATCAGTGTGTTTTTCCAGTTTGCAGCCTGGTTATTTTGACTTTGTATCTGAGTATTAATCAGCAGCAGGGCAGCAACAACAAAAATTATTTTATTCATATAGCAAATTGTTAGTGGTACAAGATAATAATTTGAAACTAACTGTAAATGAAAAAGGTTGATAAATTCTGTTTATCAACCTTTGAATGGTTTATTGTCCCTATTCCCTAAAGGGAGTTTTAAATTCTTTACTTATATTATCCGGGCATTCTGGATATGTATTTTTCTATTTGTTTTATCTGATCTACAATTTGTTCTGTTTTAGGTTTCAATGTTTTTGCTTTTCTAAAAAAATCTTTTGCAGCCCGAAACTGTCTTTTATTCATCATAATGCTGCACATCTGTAAATAAGCTGCTGCTTCATTTTCCTTATCTGGTAAACCTTTTTTTATGGCACCACGGATATAACTTTCCGCCTGTTTTAAATCATTTTTTTGCATGAATAGCATTCCCATTTGCAACATACTGGCCCCTTCAGCTTCTTTCATCGGCATACCCAGATCCAATCCTTTTTTCATGTTCTTTTCTGCACCATCAAAGTCCTGTTTCATCATGGCAATGTTTCCTTTCAAAGTATAATATACCGAACGGATAGGTTTATATAACAGGTTTGGAAATTGAATAGAACCCAACACTTTTTCGGCACCTTCCATATCACCCTCTTCCATATAGGTCTGGATAAGACGAAGTGGCCCAAAGAAAAAATGACCGGCCACTAAAATTACACCTACAAGATACAATGGAAATGAAGGCCAGAAACTGGCAGAAAAGTTTACATAAATACCGAATACAATCAACACCAGGCCAACCCAAAGGCGGTATTTTATAAGTAAGTTGTAAAATTTCATAACCACATTTTTAAAGGATTGCAAAGATAGGGGCTGCCAACAAAAAAGGTGGATTACTCTTTTGCATCATTAACTTCTATCCAATAGCCATCTGGATCCTGCAGCCAGATTTGTTTTACTCCATCTAATCGTGTGGTAACGGCCATTTTTGTTCCATCCCTGTCCTCCCAGGTGATATTATTTTTTTGGAGAAGGGTAATAAAATTCTGAACAGAACCAACGCTAAAACAAGTATGCTGATTTTTATAATATTCTTTTTTAGCCGGAGCCCCTTCTATAATGTGCAAGGCAAGACCAGTACCTGTTCTAAACCAAGCATGTTTGCCATCATGAAAAGGCTCAGGAATGGTATCTAATCCCAGGATCTGCTGATAAAAGACAACACTTTTCTGTGCATCTACCACATATATCGCAGTATGATTTAATGTCGCTTTTTGAGAATAGCTATTCTGGCCAATTAATAACAGGACTGATAATGTCAAAAGCTTATACATAATTGATTTTTTAAGAACCTGTAAGGTAATCAGTAAATCCGTTATTTTTGCCGCCCACCTATAGAAAACTGAATTCGGAAAGGAATTGGTCCCGTAGTTCTATGGATAGAATAGGAG
>JBKJXQ010000503.1:0-10569 GCA_046716235.1 Chitinophagaceae bacterium | reverse complement strand
TTGTTACCCTTCATGTTGGTGCAGGTACTTTTAAACCGGTGAAAAGTGAAATCATGGAGGATCATGAAATGCATGCAGAATGGATTGATGTTTCAAAAAATACTATTAAAAATATTTTAAATAATATTGGTAATAATATTATTGCTGTTGGCACTACTTCGTTGCGAACAGTGGAAACTTTGTATTGGCTGGGAGTAAAACAGTCCGAAGCCGGAAGTCAGGAGTCAGGAGTGGATTCCGAAAGATCGTTGAATCTTTTGCAGTGGGAAGCTTATGAACTAAAAGGAAAAAATATTTCGGCAAAAACTTCTTTACAATCTTTATTGAATTGGATGAATGAAAATAAATTGGAAAGATTAGTGGCCAAAACACAAATTCTAATTGCCCCGGGCTATGAATTTAAAATTGTGAATGGACTGATCACTAATTTTCATCAGCCGCAATCCACCTTATTATTATTAGTAGCTGCGTTAATAGGTGATGATTGGAGAAAAGTATACGATTATGCTTTGCAAAACAATTTTCGTTTTCTCAGTTATGGCGATGGAAGTTTACTGTGGAGGTACCTCCGCTAACTTTGCTTATAATTAAGCATTTTTCAAAGGAAGATCAACAGTAAAAGTGCTGCCCTTCCCCAATGTACTTTCGGCTTTTATATCACCATCATGGGCTTCTACCATTGTTTTTACATAACTCAATCCAAGCCCAAACCCTTTTACATTATGAACATTACCGGTATGAGCCCGGTAAAATCTTTCAAAAATTCTTTTTACTGTATCTCTGTTCATACCTATACCATTGTCCTCAATCTTCATCGTAAAAAATTTGGCGTTGGAACTCGTAGTAAGTTTTATTACCGGTGGTGTATTATCCTTAGCATACTTCACCGCATTATCCACCAGGTTATTAACCAGGTTAGAAAAATGCACTTCATCTGCATTAATTAAATCATTGGAAGCATTCAATTGCAGGTCCACTCTTCCTTTCTTATCTTCTAACTGTAAAACAAAATTATCAACTACATCATTGATAATATCATGCACATGAACAGGATTCAGCTCCAGGTCAACTTCCTGCTTTTCTAATTGCGATGCCTTTAGTATAGTTTCTACCTGCCGGTTCATCCGTTGGTTTTCTTCCTTGATTATACCACTAAAATAACCCATCCTATCCCTGTCATTTATAACTTTCTCATTCCGCATGGCATCTACTGCCAATGAGATAGTGGCAATAGGTGTTTTAAATTCATGCGTCATATTATTTATAAAATCATTTTTTATTTCACCCAGCTTTTTCTGCCTTATCATCGTTCTTACGGTAAGATAAAAAGCAGCCAATATAATAAAGGTGAAAAAAATTGAGGTGATAATGCGCCACCGCAAAGATTTTAATACAAGGTTTTTTATATTTGGAATCACTACAAACAATACCTCCTGGGCACTAAGGTTTTCCCCGGCTGTACCACTGAGTGCTTCGAGGCCCCAGTTGAAAGAAAAATTATTTGTAGAATCCTCCAGCTCGGCAATAAAATTGGGGGTTAATTTTTCGAATACATTATTACCCCGCTTATCAAAAGATGCTATGCCAAACTCAAATGGGATATCTTTTAAACTATTCTGAAAAAATGCTTTTCTGAATTTCTCCCTTATTTCTTCTACGTCAAATCGCTGACCGATTGTTACCGGTTTAAACATATCCAACGTAAAATCGTCAGCAAGAAAACCCCGTTTAGCATTTTTAGTAATATAATTTCCTTTATGTTGGGCTAAATCATTACCAACTGCTTTAGTGCTTTCTTCCACATTATGCTTTATCTGTTCCTGCCGAAGCAAAACCATATTCTTTATCCAGGATAATTGTATAACAATAATACCTATCAGTGAAAGGCTGATTAAAACAGTGATAATGGTAAATGTCTTCTTCACTTAAAAATTTAATTTTGGCGGCCTAAGATACTACATAGCCCCAAGGAATACAGTATAAAACTAAAAGCAATTTGCAAGGCTTGTTTATCCATGCAAAAATACGTTTCAGAAACTTGTCTGCATGCCCTGAACAGGGTATATAGTGCTATTTTAACGGCGCTTTAAAGAAAGCTACTCATTATCCTGTATAAAAAAATAATATCATCTTGCATTGAAAAGTGAAAAAGAACTTTTTAGAAATGAATTTTCATGTTAAATTGAACTATGGTTGAACCGGGTCAGGGAATATTATTAATTGCAGATCCTTTTCTTAAAGATCCTAACTTTCTGCGTTCTGTTGTTTTTTTATGTGAGCATACGGAAGAAGGTAGTTTTGGATTTGTACTGAACCGTCAGTATCAAAATACCCTCGACGAATTAATACCAGAACTGGAAGGCCATAAACTTCCTGTTTACTATGGTGGTCCTGTACAGATAGACAGTATTCATTTTTTACATCAGTACCCTGATGAAATACCGGGGGGTAAGGAAGTAATGAAAGGCGTATACTGGGGCGGGGATTTTGATGCGGTTGTTAATTTCATTAAAAATCAATCTATACAAAAAGATAAGATTCGTTTTTTTATTGGCTATTCAGGGTGGAGTGATAACCAGCTTGATGAAGAAATAAGTGAAAAGACCTGGATAACGGTTAAAGCCACCCGCAAACTTGTCTTTCAACATAATCATGATGAAATATGGCAGGAAGCCTTAAAGCATCTTGGCGGTGATTATGAAATGATGGTACATTTTCCTACTGATCCTCAACTCAATTAAAAGTCTTCATTCCCTAAGAGAGCCAGACGATGCATCAATTCTTAGTTGTAGGATAGACTAAACAAAATGAGAACTCAAAAACTTGAACCTGTAATTATCAGATTATACATTATTAAATGATGCAACAAAGTGAATATAAATTTCATCTGTATAAAAAATTAACATGAAACGATTTTTCTTTATTTGCTTTCTAAGTAGTACCCTTTTATTTTCTGGTTGTAGCGCCATAAAAAAAATGGCAGGCCTTATAGCCCCATCAGAACTGGAAATGGCTTTGGGCCTGAAAGAAGGATTAACGCAGGGATTATTCAGAGGATTGAATGCATTTGCCGACCCCAACGGAAATCCACTGGTTCGTTTTGCCTTTCCGGGTGAAGCTGCCAAAATTGAAAAAACATTAAGAGATATTGGATTGGATAAATTGATAGACCAGGTAACCGGAAAATTTACAAAAGCTATGTCGTCAGCTGTAAATACAGCAAAGCCCATATTTATCAATTCAATTAAAGAAATGTCAGTTAAAGATGCTGTTAAAATATTAGTAACAGATAACCCTCATGCAGCTACTGATTATTTCAAGATGACAATGAAGCCGGAGTTGATGACAGCCTTCCGTCCCATTGTTGACAGTACGATACAAACAGAAGGTGCCGGTAAAGAATGGAGCAGCATTACAAACATTTATAATAAAATACCCTTTATTAACAAACCATTGGAAAGCAGTCTGAATGATTTTATTGCAGCCCGTGCCATTGATGCCCTATTTTTGATGATAGCCAGTGAAGAAGAAGACATTCGTAATAAATATGAATTTAGAAAAACAGATATGATGAAAAAAGTATTTGGCTATGCAGAACAGGAATTAAAAAGAAGAATGCAGCAGTCTAAATAAAATTATCTGTCTTGGTTTTTCGGGAAGGCATTGAAAAATAATTTGCAGCGTTTGCACCTTTGTAGCATATTTATGAGCTTTTAAATAAAATAATTGCCCGTATGAAAAAAATCACGGTTTTACTTTCTGTAGTGCTTATTGCTTTATTATGTTTTTCTTATTCCGTACCAAAAAAGAAAATTTCTATATTGGTATTTTCAAAAACAGCGGGATACCGGCATGCTTCCATAGCTGACGGGAAAATAGCCTTATTGAAATTAAGTCATAATAATAATTTTTCGGTTGATACTACAGAAGATGCGACCTGGTTTACCGATAAAAAATTAAAAAAATACAGTGCTGTTATTTTTTTGAGTACTACCGGTGATGTATTAAATAATGAACAGCAAAAGGCTTTTGAAAGATTTATTCAATCCGGGAAAGGCTTTGTTGGTGTACATGCCGCCACAGATACAGAGTATGACTGGCCCTGGTATGCCAAATTAGTCGGTGCCAATTTTGAAAGTCATCCGAAGCAACAAAAAGCAAAATTAAAAGTACTTGACAAAACTCATTTATCTACTTCGCATTTACCTGATATTTGGGAAAGAACAGATGAGTGGTATAATTTTAAGAATATTAATCCTGCTATAAAAGTGATAATGACTATTGATGAAAGCAGCTATGAAGGCGGTAAAAATGGAGTCAGCCATCCAATGGCCTGGTATCTTGAATATGATGGCGGCAAATCCTTTTATACCGAATTAGGCCATACCCCAGAATCGTACTCAGACCATCTTTTTCTGAAGCATTTATTGGGTGGTATAAAATATGTAACAGGTATGAGATAAAAATCTCTCCTGAAAAAGCCAGGAGAGATACATGGTTTTAAAATCAGAAACCTGGATAGCTGGTTTTCCAGTATTTTATTCTACAGGTACAGCACCCTCTACCAATAAAGTAACTTTATTATTCAAAACTTCTACAAATCCGCTTTGTATATCGTAGAAAGCTAAATGATTTTGTGAACCGGAGCCTGTGGGTTTATCTTTCAGTACTTTTACCCGGCCAGCTTTTAAAGCACTTACCAGCGGTGCTTGTTTTTCCAGCACTTCAAATGAACCGCTGATACCCGGCATTTGTACACCGTATACTTCGCCGCTGTATAATTTTTTTTCTGGTGTCAAAATTTCTAAATTCATACTGTCGATTTGAAGATGTATTGATTTGGAGATTTGAAAATGCATTTTCAAATTGGTAATCTCCAAATCTTCAAATTGTTTATTGTGCTGCTGCCATCAGTTTCTTTCCTTTTTCAATCGCCTCATCAATACTACCAACCAGGTTGAACGCTGCTTCAGGCAATTCATCCACTTCACCATCCATAATCATATTAAAACCCCGGATAGTCTCTTCTATCGGAACCAGCACACCCTTCAAACCAGTAAATGCCTCAGCAACATGGAATGGCTGTGAGAGGAAACGTTGTACTTTTCTTGCACGGCTAACTACCAGTTTATCTTCATCACTCAATTCATCCAGACCAAGTATGGCAATGATATCCTGTAATTCCTTATACCGCTGCAACATCAACTTCACATTGTTAGCACAGTTATAGTGAGCATCACCAACAATCAGCGGAGTCAGTATTCTTGAAGTAGAATCCAATGGATCTACAGCAGGATAAATTCCCAGATCAGCAATTTTTCTTGATAATACAGTGGTCGCATCCAGGTGAGCAAAAGTAGTTGCCGGCGCAGGGTCAGTCAAATCATCCGCAGGTACATAAACTGCCTGCACCGATGTGATAGAACCATTTTTAGTTGATGTAATTCTTTCCTGCATGATGCCCATTTCTGTAGCCAGGGTAGGTTGATAACCCACGGCTGATGGCATACGACCTAATAAAGCCGAAACTTCAGAACCAGCTTGTGTAAAACGGAATATATTATCAACAAAGAACAGGATGTCACGGCCTTTGCCTTGTCCGTCACCATCACGATAGTATTCTGCAATTGTCAAACCAGATAGAGCCACCCTTGCCCTTGCTCCGGGAGGCTCATTCATCTGTCCGAATACGAAAGTGGCTTTTGATTCGGCCAGTTCTTTCATATCAACTTTAGATAAATCCCAGCCACCTTCTTCCATGCTGTGTTTAAAGGCATCGCCATATTTCATAATCCCTGCTTCAATCATTTCTCTCATCAGATCATTACCTTCTCTTGTTCTTTCTCCTACTCCGGCAAATACAGATACACCGGCATAGGCTTTAGCGATATTATTAATCAGTTCCTGAATCAATACAGTTTTTCCCACACCAGCACCTCCAAATAAACCGATTTTACCTCCTTTAGAATATGGTTCAATAAGGTCAATTACTTTAATACCAGTATATAATATTTCAGAAGCTGTGCTCAGGTTTTCAAATGCCGGAGGCTGACTGTGAATGGGGCGACCACCAACTTTGCTAACGGCGGGCAATCCATCAATAGGGTCACCGGTTACATTAAACAAACGTCCTTTAATAGCATCTCCAACAGGCATGGCTATTGGAATACCAGTATCCACTACTTTGGTACCCCGAACAAGTCCTTCGGTTCCATCCATCGCAATGGTACGAACACTGTCTTCGCCCAGGTGCTGCTGCACTTCGAGGATCAGTTTTTCGCCATTTTCTTTAGTTATTTCCAGTGCATTATAAATTTCAGGAAGTGTGCCATCAAATTGCACATCTATTACCGCACCGATAATCTGTTTTACTTTACCTACGTTAGCCATATAAAGTGTTTATTAGAGGGGTTACTTTTCAGGCCGCAAAGGTAAGGGGGCGGGGGTAATTTGCCAATTTGAAAATGAAGGTTTTTTGTGGTGGGGAAAAGCCTGTCGGAAACGTGTATTAAAGCATTTGTTTATTTTTTTGAATTCACTAAATTAAACCTGAAATTTTTTAATTCTAAATTCTCTATGGTGCTTTTTTTTAGTATTGTTACTTTTGACAACTATTATGATACTTACAGAAGTTGCAACGCAAAAACTGGCCAATGAATTCATCCGGGTAAATATTGAAATCAATAAAGCCGATCCCAATTATATCCATCCTCTGGAAAAGGATATCCATGAAGTTTTTGATCCAAAAAAAAACAAAGCCTTCCGTTTCGGTGAAGTAGTACGTTGGATACTGAAAGACAATGAAGGAAAACTTATTGGTCGCATTGCAGCTTTTGTAAATAAAAAATATAAAAATAAAGGTGATGATGGCCCTGTGGGAGGTATTGGTTTTTTTGATTGCATCAACGACCAGGTTGCGGCAGATATGTTATTTGATGTAGCCAAACATTGGTTACTGCAACGTGGAATGCAAGCGATGGATGGCCCCATCAACTTTGGGGAAAGGGATCGCTGGTGGGGATTGTTGGTTAAAGGTTTTCAACCACCACCCTATTGTTTGAATTATAATAGCCCATACTACCAGTCTTTGTTTGAAAACTATGGTTTTAAAGGCTTTTATAACCAGGTGTGTTTTGGTCTTGACCCTAATAAAGAAATGAGTCAGAAAATATTGCACCGACATGCACAGTTAACTCAAAATCCAGCTTTTACTTCCAGCATCATTAATAAAAATAACCTGGAGAAGTTTGCCAGCGACTTTACAATAGTATATAATAAAGCATGGGCAGGGCATGGCGGATTAAAGGAATTGAAAAAAGACCAGGTGCTGATGATGTTTAAAAAAATGAAACCTGTGATGGAGGAAGAATTGATCATGTTTGCTTATCACAACAATGATCCTATTGCCATTTTCGTCAACCTTCCCGATTTAAACCAGTGGTTTAAATACCTGAAAGGTAAATTTGACCTGTGGCATAAGTTGAAATTTCTCTGGATTAAAAAAACCCGCAAAAATAGAAGGTTTACAGGACTGGTATTTGGGGTTGTTCCGGAATTTCAGGGCATGGGTTTGGATGCTTATATAATTAATGAGATTAAAATGGTGATTCAACCCCTGAAAAAATATGACGAATATGAAATGCAATGGATTGGCGAATTCAACCCTAAAATGATTAATCTCGTAGAAAATATTGTCGACACTTTCCGCACCAGGACACTGACAACTTACCGGTATTTATTTGACAGGGCGAAAGAATTTAAGCCACACCCCATTCTACATTAAAACTTATTCACAAGCACAATCCTTTTTCACGAAGCACTTCCGGGTTTCTTAAATTGCAGGCAGCATGGAAAAATTTATTGTTTCAGCAAGGAAATACAGACCTCAAACTTTCAATACTGTCGTAGGACAATCTCATATTACTACTACATTAAAAAATGCGATTAAGCACCAGCAACTGGCTCATGCGTTTCTTTTTTGCGGACCGAGAGGTGTTGGCAAAACCACCTGTGCAAGGATTTTAGCCAAAACTATCAATTGCGAAAATAAAATAAAAGATGGTGAAGCCTGTGATAGATGTCAGAGTTGCACATCATTCAATGATGGTGCTTCGATGAATTATTTTGAGCTGGATGGTGCTTCTAATAATTCTGTTGATAATATCCGTGACCTGGTCGACCAGGTTCGTTTTGTGCCGCAATCCGGCCGGTACAAAGTATATGTGATAGATGAAGTACACATGTTAAGTTCTTCAGCCTTCAATGCTTTTTTGAAAACGCTGGAAGAGCCCCCACCTTATGCCATTTTTATATTAGCAACAACGGAGAAGCATAAAATATTGCCCACTATTCTCAGCCGTTGTCAGATTTTCGATTTCAAACGCATCACTACCAATGATACGGTACATCACCTGGAGGAAATTTGTAAAAAAGAAGCAATAAAGTCGGACAAAGCATCACTTCAGGTCATTGCGCAAAAAAGTGAAGGCTGTCTGCGGGATGCCCTGAGTATCCTCGATAAGATTGTGAGTTTTACCAATGGTGAATTAAACTATGCCACTACATTAGAACATCTCAATATTCTTGATGCTGATTGTTATTTCAAACTATTGGAATGTATGCAGCAACAGAATCTGTCAGCTGCAATGCTGCAATATGACGCTATCAACCGCAAGGGTTTTGAAGGTGATTTGGTATTGAATGGCTTTGCAGAATTTATCCGCAATCTGCTGGTTAGTAAAGATGAAAAAGCTGCCGTGTTGCTGGAAGTAGTAGAAAGCTTTAAAGATAAATACCTGGCAACAGCCAAAGATGTTTCACCTGTTCTTCTCATTAGTGCATTAAATATTCTGAATGATGCAGAGATAAATTACAAAGTAGCCAGAAATAAAAGATTGCATGTAGAGCTGGCACTTATCAAACTTTGCTACCTGCAACAAGCCCTTGAAATTACTACCACGGGAACTGGAATAAGTAAAAAAAAACTAATTGATGGGCCACTTGCTTTTCGTACTTCTCCAATTAAACCATTTACAGATGGTAACCGGGCGGCAGCGGAAGACAATCAGTTTCCTGAAGTTAAAAAAATTGTTGATGATAATAAAAAAACAGGAGCAAAGCTGATTATAGAAACCACTACAGTAAGCAGGGAAAATGTTGTACAAGAGGATAATCCTGTTTTTAATAATCCTACTGCAATACCAGTAGATACAGGGAACAAATCACAAATTGGCAAACTTTCTGCTCTCGATAAAATCCGCAAACAATACCAGAAATCCGGCAATAATGGAAATGAAAATATCAATGTCCAGTTGCAACAGGGTGAATTGGAAAAAGTATGGGCTGAATATATTGTAACTTTAAAAGAAGCAAAAAATCCGGCTGCACAATCTTTTGAAATGGCCTTGCTACGTATTAAAGACGAAAATTGTTTTGAAGCGGTTACCGCCAATAATATTGAACAAAAATTTATAGAACAGGACCGGAATAAACTTTTCGCTTTTTTGCAAGAAAAGCTGCAAAATAAATTGCTTCAGTTTAATGTCATAGTAGAAGAAAAAAATAATGACAGGCCTGTTATAGAAGCCACTCTTTCTTCTAAAGAACAGTTTTTCAAGATTATTGAACAATATCCCCTGGTAAAAGAATTAAAAGACCGGCTCAGGCTTGAGCTTGACTATTAACTACCCTATTTTCATTCATCATTTTACCCTAATTTCGATCAAAATTAATTGGTAATGGCTGAAGTGATATTGATGCCCCGCCTGAGCGACACCATGACAGAAGGTGTGATAGCTGCATGGCATAAAAAAGTTGGGGATACAGTAAAAAAAGGTGACCTGCTTGCTGAAATAGAAACCGACAAGGCTACTATGGAACTGGAAAGCTATAAAGATGGTATTCTTTTACATACCGGTGGTGACAAAGGTGTAAAAATACAAGTGGATGATTTGCTTGCAATAGTTGGTAAAGCCGGAGAAGATATTTCTTCATTAGTGAAAAGTCAACAATCAACAGTCAACAGTCCTCAGCCAGTTGCTGAAAGTAAGCAAATACCTGCCGCTGATAAGAAACAATCTGTTACAAATAATCCTCAGCCAACAATTGATATTTCTAAAATGGATGAAGTGGTATTGATGCCAAGACTTAGCGACACCATGGAAGAAGGCGTAATAGCGGCATGGCATAAGAATGTTGGCGATACGGTAAAGAAAGGTGAAGTACTGGCTGAGATAGAAACGGATAAGGCAACTATGGAATTGGAGAGCTACAAAAATGGAACACTTTTACATATAGGTGCACAGAAAGGTGAAAAAATTCCGGTAAACGGATTGCTTTGTATTATAGGCGAAAAAGATAAAGTAAATGTAGCTGCTATTATTGCTGCCTTAAAAGGTGGAGTAATAAGTCCGCAGTCTACCCCCCAAAATCCTCAACCAGTTGCTGAAATTTCTACAATGGCTGCTGAACCGGTAAAAGAAACAACACAAATAATTACTGCTACTACTTCAGCAGAAAATGGAAGAGTAAAAGCCTCGCCGCTGGCAAAAAAATTAGCCGCAGAAAAAG
>JBKJXQ010000502.1:0-3803 GCA_046716235.1 Chitinophagaceae bacterium | reverse complement strand
TCAATGGTGCCTTTTGCACCAAAAATTTCAGCAGTCACCGGCGCTGTAGCATTGGTAATATTTTTGAGTTTTATAGTAACAGCAACTTTTAAAAGAGATTTGATGGTTGACGGAGAAAATATTTCTGCATTTTCGGTGGTCAAGCATTTTAAAGACCATTCAATTATCATTGTTTCTCTCTTACTTTTGTTTTCCCTTTACGTTGGCCTGAACAGGATTGGCGTGCTTCCGGGTATTTATTCCGATGAATTTCCAAGAGCCTACTATGAACTGGTCGATAGGGCCGTCCTGAAGAAAGAAAAGCCAGTCGATGGCAGGTACAAACACGAAGATTTTAAAGAGAAGTATGATCAGTTCTTAAAGAATGTTAAGGCAAACCACCAATGAAAACGAAAATAAACATTGGGAAAATGCTTGATGGCTATAAAAGCACCCAAAAAAAATAGTTTTCCAGAACCTGATGCCTTGATAATATTGTTCAAAAGAGTTTGATGTATAATTTTCACACCTGTCGGTATCGGACTCACAGAATAATCCGAAATAAAGAAATTTACAATTTCTTCTGGTTTTTTGCAAATTGGTTCTCGAAAACTTGTTACTTTTCTTCCTACTAGAATGGCTGAAACCTGTTAAAATAGGGGGTAGGTATATTCGGTATCGGAAAGTAATTTATCTTTCTTTTGTTTTCATTTAATGGTGTCTTAACTTCTTTCATGAAATTTCAGATTAACTCTAAAAATTTTCATTTGCATTGCTACAGCTATTAAAAATTAATGGCTTAAATCGGTCTTACTTTACAATCACAACGTTTTAGTTAATGAAACAGCTATTAACCTGTTTTTTCTTGTTTCTAATAGTGCCTTCCTCTTTTGCTTCACCCCAAACAGATAGTTTAATACATGAATTAGACAATGCGAGTAGGCACACCGTATAGATTGGTCTTTCCTTTTACAACAAAAGATATTGACTGGACGATTAACCCACACATAACTGCCGAATACAAAAAAGTGATTGCTTTCAGAAACAGCAGTAACGCAATAAGACGTGGCGTATTAACCTCTTACACCACTGATGATGTTTGCGCTTTCACAAAACAGTAGGGCGATGAAAAGGTACTGGTACTATCCAACTTAAAGAACAAGAACATAGACTTTAGTTTGCCGTCTGTTGTAGCAAATTCTAAATGGATGGATGTAATGAATGGCGGGGCTGTAAATTTATTGGATAAGCTAACTTTACCACCCTACACTTATTTAGTTTTGAAAAAGTAAGTAGTTACATTTGATACAAAAGACGCATTAAAAAATAAAATAAAACTTATTAATCAATAAAACTTGTACGATTATGGTAAAAATAAATTTAAGACTTCGGTTAATCTGCCTTCAAAAGGTGATCATCGTCCTCTTACTTACTGGCATTTCTGCCAATATCTTTGGTCAGAAGCAGATGAGGGTAGTTGTAGCAGGTTTAAATCACGACCATGTTCATGGTATATTAAATCAATTTAGTAAAGGCTTAGTAAATATAGTGGGCATAGCTGAACCAAATAAGCTATTACAGCAAAAATATAGTAAACTTTATCACATTCCTGATTCACTGTTTTTTAATGATCTTAAAAAGTTGGTGACGGAGAAAAAACCGGATGCTGTATTGGCTAATAACCCTGTAGGTAAACATTTAGAAGTTGTTGAAATATGTGCTCCTTTAGGAATTTCTGTAATGGTAGAAAAGCCTTTGGCGGCAACCCTAGCCCAGGCGAAACGAATTGAATTTTTAGCGAACAAATTTAATATTAAGGTATTAACCAACTATGAAACTACATGGTATGCTTCATACCAGGATGTTTACAATACAGTTAGTAAAGACAGTATAGGGCAGATTAAAAAAATGGTTGTCCATGATGGTCATCAGGGACCAAAGGAAATTGGTTGTAGTGTAGAATTTTTGAGCTGGTTGACAGACCCGGTACTGAATGGCGCCGGCGCACTGAATGATTTTGGCTGTTATGGTGCAGATTTAATGACCTGGTTCATGAAGGGTATTAAGCCGATTGCAGTAACGGCTGTTACCCGGCATTATAAGCCTGGTGTTTATCCTAAAGTTGATGATGATGCTACCATTATTTTAGAATACCCAAAAGCAACAGGGCTTATAGAAGCTTCATGGAACTGGCCATTTTCAATTAAAGACTTGGAAGTATTTGGCGAAACCGGTTATCTGCATGCATTAGATGGGGACAATATAATCAGTAGGATGAGAGAAAATATTAAGGGCGTTAAAGTAGCCGAACGATTACCCGCACCTATTAATGATCCGGTCACATATTTACAAGCAGTACTTCAAAATAAAATACCCGGAACGGATGATCAATCTTCTTTAAAATATAACATGATTGTGATGGAAATATTGGACGCAGCTAAGAGGTCTGCTGCAACGGGTAAAAGAGTTGTTCTATAGAATATTATTCCTATTCATCTGCAACAATTGCTTGTCTTTTTACTTAAGACGTATTCTAAATTGTATCAGAAATCAATCGCCAAAAAGATTATATAAGAAAGGATGCATGAAAAATATACAAGTACAAGTGAGTTACACAATGATGTTGTCATGAAAAACTTAGCTGGTTATAAAAAATATATCAGAAACAATTTAAAATGGATATTTAACTCTTTTCAAAGTTTTAATATAAAGTTTAAAGACAAGGCAGTCGTAACTGGGTTAGAAGGAGGAGCAGTTGGAACATTTGTTTGGTGAAATTGAATTTAAGTTATGAGATTTCCTGCGTTCCTTTCTTCCTTCGGAACTACTGTATAATTTTCTAATAGGAAAAACAATTTACTGCGAATTATGACATCAGAACTTTTCCATTTCATGATAAGATATAAGAACAACGTGTAAAAACATCATCATCTATTTCAGACCAATCTGATTTTTATGATTTTTGGAATTATTCCTTTTTTCTTACTGAATTACTAACAAAAAATAAAAAGAATTCCATGATAGGACAGTAATATGTGCTAATTAATTGTTTATTATTCAGCTACTGTTTCTTATATATTTCAATAGAATCAGCTATTTTCACTTTTTGTATCAGAAAAAAAAATATTCAATGAAAATACCCATAAATAGGTATTGCTGTACCTCTTATTTAATGCTAATTTCCGACCATATTATTTATACTTGTCAATTATCAGAGGCAGGATTATTTAATTGGGAATGTTGATCACTTGCAGCGAAATTTTGGTATTTTTATCTAACTTCTACCTGTCGGTATCAGTATACCATCTTCACTATCCTGTTTAAAGTTGCAAAAATTTATCTATCCTCAGAAAAACACTTTATTTGGGATCGGAATATTTTATATAATTCACAGTAGAGGTTTTGAAATCAATAAGTTTAGGTATGTTTTCAACGGGTATAAAGTTTATTTTTTTATTAATGTCAGCCTTTTGTGCAACTGGTTCTTTTGCCCAGGACTGGAAAATATATAATGACAGTGCTGCTATTTATAAAGAACAAAAGAATACTGACAAAGCCATTGAATATTATACCAGGTCAAGGCAACTTCTTCCTGCAGATTCTTTTACAACCGATACTCATATCAATATAATTACAAATATTGCCAGCCTGTTATATTTATCTAAAAGTCAATATGCAGCAGCGGAACCTGTTTACCTGCAGGCAAGAGAAGTAATCAAAAAAAAATATGGGACCGAAAATGATATGTATGCAGGCAATGCGAATTACCTGGGTCAGGTCTATTATTTTTTACGGCAATTTAATAATGCGGAAAAGCAATATAC
>JBKJXQ010000501.1:0-3854 GCA_046716235.1 Chitinophagaceae bacterium | reverse complement strand
CCTCTTGCAGAGGAAAGTGTAACACCAAAGCTGTTAGGATTGTAATAAATGAGGTCTGCACCTGCTTTGGTTTTAAGCAAGCCTACATCGATAAGACGGACATTTTGTACGTCCCTGAATTCAGGTTCCTGTACATCTTTATACGCTTTGCAGGAAGAGAGAAAAAGTACAGCGGAAGCACATAGAGAAAGTATAAATGGTTTCATAAATGAGCAATTTTAAGTTTAAAATAATGATACAACTCTAATCGTTAACTATCAGGCCAGTTTGTGTTAAAAAAAGCTAAAGGTGGCATTTCTTTTCTATGTGCATTCACGGTCATGAAGGAAATGTTTTAAGACTCATTATATTTTAACAACATTTCAACGTAGGGCCTCTATTAACAGCCCCATCAAACATACTATCCCTTTTCAACGCAATTTAAATAGGGAGTAAAATGGTTTAAAAAATTTCCAATATTAAAAGTTTCCTTTTTGTATTTTCGTAAACTTCAACCATGGCCGAACATTCTCATCAATTAGCAGCTATACTTTTTGCCGATATCGTTGGTTATACTGCCATCATGCAGGAAAATGAAGAAGTGGCAGTAGAAAAAGTAAACCGTTTCAGGGAAGTAGTGGAACTGATAGCCGAAGAACTGAATGGTAAAATAATCCAGTATTATGGTGATGGCTCGTTGCTCCTCTTTAATAGTGCCACTGATGCAGCAGAGTTTGCCAAATTATTGCAGGATGATTTGCAGAATGAACCACAAGTGCCTGTCCGGGTGGGTATTCACATGGGTGATGTATTAATACATGGTGGTAATATTTTTGGCGATGTAGTCAATATTGCATCCCGTATACAATCACTGGCACCGGTAGGGGGAATTTATATTTCTGAAATGGTGTACCGGAGTATTGCTAATAAAAAAGAACTTGAATCCACTTTTGTCCGGGAAGAAAAATTGAAAAATGTAAAAGATCCTGTACGCATATATGAAATTCTTACTGATAGTTCCCAACCCTTTTCAGCAGCGGATGAAGTATCAGAATCTGTTTCGGAGGTAGTCAGTGCTAACAGTATAGCTGTATTACCTTTTAGTAATCTCAGCAGTGACGTAGAGCAGGATTATTTCAGCGATGGACTAACGGAAGATATTATAACACAGCTGTCCAAGATAAAGGCCTACAAGGTAATATCACGGACATCGGTGGTGCAATATAAAAATTCACCAAAGTCGATAAAAGAAATAGGCAAAGATCTTGGCGTCGCATTAATACTGGAAGG
The DNA here is from genome assembly GCA_046716235.1 of Chitinophagaceae bacterium. Classification (GTDB taxonomy): domain Bacteria; phylum Bacteroidota; class Bacteroidia; order Chitinophagales; family Chitinophagaceae; genus JJ008. The sequence continues at coordinate 2,585 of JBKJXQ010000501.1, read as the reverse complement.
AAGTGTACAGCGGAATGAAGAACATGTCCGCATCACAGCTCAGTTGATCAACGCTGCTACTGATGAGCATATCTGGGCTGATTCCTATGACAGGCCGATCAAAGATATTTTCTCTATACAAAGAGAGGTAGCACTGGCTATTGCAGCAGTATTGAATACGACGCTATCAAAAAAAGAATCTCGTCAACTCGATTATATTCCTACTGCCGATTTGCAGGCTTATGAGTTTTACCTGCGGGGAAAATTACTGACAGAAAAAAGAAATAAAACAGACTTGCTGATTGCAAGGGAACATTTTCAGCAAGCTGTTGCAAGGGATAAATCATTTGCTGCCGCTTATTCCGGACTTGCTGATACATACCTGCTATCTTCTTTCCGCGGTTATGAAGATCCGGTTACTATGTTGTGGCAGGCCAAAAAATATATTGATATAGCTACTACACTTGATCCATTTTCGGGGGAAACACAGGCTTCATTGGGCTATTGGTATTTTCAAAGCTATGACTGGCATGCTGCAGAAATTACTTACCGGAGGGCTATCAGTCTTAATGCTAACCAATCTAATGTGTATTTGTGGCTGGCTATTTTATTACAGGCAAAAGGAGAGCATGAGGCTGCTTTGATTTTGTATGACCAGGGAGTACTTGTCAACCCCATGTGGGATTTTCTGCTAAAGAATAAAGTGATGGTATTGGCCAACATGAATAACAGGGAAGGAGCAATTGCATTGCAGGAAAATCTTGTTGCCAAAGCTTCACATGATACAGCACTGCAAAGAAAAAGATACAATGAGTTAGCCCGGTTGCACTGGTCGTTCAATAATATCTCTGAAGCTAAAGCTGCTGCAAAATCATCGGGAGATATGGGACTGATTAAATTTATGAACGATGGCGATTATTCTTTATTAGAAAAAGTGGTGGACAGGCAGTATGAGAATTTAAGCGGCAGAAGCGAATATATTTCTCAGTTGTGGATGGGGTTGGAGTATGCCCATGCAGGTGCAAGAGATAAAGCTCTTGGCTGTTTCAATAATGCCATAGCTTTAAAAGAAGCTTCTGTCTCATTGTTACTGATACCGGACTTTGAGTTTTTAAATATCAAGTTTCTCAATATGGCCCTTATCACCCGGAAAGTGAAACAATTAATTAACTTCTGATTCCTGTTAGATTTTATTCTTTAATTTAAAAGAAATTGATCCTAAAAAGTTCTCCAATAATTTGCCCCTGAATAATTATCTTCCTGTTTTCAAAAAAACTGAATGATGAGGAAACATATTTATGCTCTTGTGTTTTTATTAAATGCTTTTACAGGTAATACACAATCACTTTCTAAAATGGAACAGCAGGTAGTAGCAAATATTACTGCTGATATGCCTGCCACCCTTCAGTTGCTGAAAGAATCTGTAAATATTAATAGCGGTACTTTTAATATAGAAGGGGTGAAAAAAACCGGGGAATTGTTCGGTAAACAATTATCAGCTCTGGGTTTTACGGTTATCTGGATACCGATGCCAGATTCATTAAAGAGAGCTGGCCATCTTGTAGCCTGGCGAAAAGGCAAAAAAGGGAAAAAACTTTTTTTGATTGGTCATCTTGATACTGTTTTTGAACCTGACATGCCACCCAATCCATTTACATTGTTGAATGACAGTACTGCAACCGGACAGGGAGTTAATGATATGAAAGGAGGTGATGTTATGGTGATTGCTGCACTAAAAGCATTGAACCAACAAGGACTGTTGAATGATGTGAGCATCACGGTATATTTTACGGGAGATGAAGAAAAGGCCGCTGACCCACGAACTATAAGCCGTGGTGATTTTATTGAAAGAGCAAAACAGCATGATATTGCTCTTGGGTTTGAAACTGCTGCGGGGATGAATACTGTTGCCACTGCCCGTCGCGGTGCCAGTGAATGGAAATTGGAAGTGGCAGCAAAACAAGCACATTCAGCTGGAGTATTTGGTGCGGCAGGCTACGGTTCTATTTATGAAGCTTCACGAATCATCAATGAGTTCAGGGAAAAATTAAGTAAGGAACAATATCTCACTTTCAACCCGGGATTATTTATCGGCGGATCGGATGTGAATTATGATAGTGCAGCGCAAAATGGAAATGCTTCGGGTAAAACGAATATTATTTCTCCCAAAACAGTGGTGATTGGTGATTTACGGTTTCTCACCGAAGAACAAAAACAAAAAGCAAGAAATACCATGCGGCAAATAGTGTCACAAAATCTTGCAGGAACGAAAGCTACTATTAATTTTAAAGACGGCATTCCTTCCATGCCACCTACACCCGGAAATGAAGCGTTGGTTAAAATAGTTAATGAAATAAGTAAGTCATTGGGCTATGGTGAAGTAAAAGCAGGTAATCCCGGATCAAGAGGTGCCGGCGATATTTCTTATGTCGCCAACTATCTTAATTGCCTTGATGGACTGGGAGCATCAGGCAGGGGAGCTCATGCTCCCGGAGAAATAATTAATTTGAATGAATATCCAAAACTAATTAAGAGAGCAGCGTTGCTGATATATCGCCTTACAAGATGATACAAATATTTTCATTAATATCTGAAGTTGTGTTATC
>JBKJXQ010000500.1:0-2615 GCA_046716235.1 Chitinophagaceae bacterium | reverse complement strand
GGATGAATGTGTGTATGTATGTGTTTCTGCAAAAGATATATCCACCCTTGTAAATGATTATCATTTACCACAGGTAAAATTTCTTTCTATTTTTCCGGCATGGCAAAAAGTAAGTGGAGAGGAAGGTATGGGCACCTTGTGTTTATACCATGGCAATCTCTCTGTATCAGAAAACGAAGAGGCAGCTATCTGGTTATTACAAAAAGTTTTCTCCAAAATTAAAAAACCTTTTGTAATAGCTGGCAAGAACCCATCTCAACGATTATCAAAAATGGTACATACACTTCAGCACTGCTGCCTGGTGGCCGATCCAACTGATGGAGAGTTAAATGATTTAATACGTAAAGCACATATCAATATATTACCTTCCTTCAACAAAAATATTACCGGCATACGATTAAAACTTTTACATGTTTTATTTGAAGGAAGACATTGCATAGTGAACGATCCAATGGTAAGAGGTACAGGCCTTGAACCTGCCTGTCATGTGGGGACTACAGCTGATGCTTTTGCTTCTATCATACTACAACTTTATCATCAGCCATTTACTAATGAAGAAATAGTATTAAGGAAGAAACTACTTGGAGACACCTATAATAATGAAAAAAATACCGGTCAGCTTATTCCATATTTATGGTAGCATTATCAATTACTCTACCTCTCTCCGTTCTTATCATTCTTGCCGGAAATTTTTGTACGACGATATAATCATGAGAAGCCATAACAACCGCAGAGTTATAATCTTTTGCAACCTGGAATAACAGGTTCATAATTTCATCCGACGTTTCCGGGTCGAGGTTACCCGTTGGTTCATCAGCCAGTATTAACTTAGGAGAATTAAGTAAGGCCCTGGCAATATCAATACGCTGTTGCTCCCCACCGCTTAATTCAAAAGGCATTTTAAATCCTTTAGCTTTCAAACCCACCTTGTCCAGTACATCTAATATTTTTTCATCCATCAGCTTTTCATCTGTCCAACCGGTGGCCCGCAAAACAAATTTGAGATTATTGTTTACATTTCGATCGGTAAGTAATTGAAATTCCTGGAAAACAACGCCCAAACTGCGGCGCAGGTAGGGAACTTTTTTCCAATCTAAGCCTTTAAGGCTAAACCCAGCCACCGTGCCTTCCCCCTCCCGCAAATCCAACTCTCCATATAAGGTTTTTAAAAGACTTGACTTACCAGTACCTGTTTTTCCAACCAAGTATACAAACTCTCCTTTATTGACAGTAAGATTAACATCCTGAAGAATCAGGTTATCGCCTTGAAAAATATTAGCATGCTGTAATTCAATTATTGGCTCAGACATTATTAATGTGGATTTATTGCAAAATAAAGAAAAGTGGAATAACAAATTTAAAAAACTATTTCGCCAGAATTAATTTTTATTACTACCTTTTTTTTGATTACTCTCCTCTAACCGACCCAAAAAGGAAAGAAAAGATTCCGTTATCTTTATCGTACAACGAAATTAAAAAATGAATAATTCCGGGATCTCCAAAAAAGCTTTTTGGGATGTTTCTTTTGAAAACTTAGATTTCGAAAAATCATCTTCATTTATATTACAAAAGTTTTTAATTAAGGAAGTTGGGATGACCAGATAGCTGCACTCAGGTATTACGGCTGTGATCGTACCAAAAAAGAAATTATCATTGCTCCTTATTGAATTTTTATAATATTTATAAAACAATTTTTAATAAATCAGATCATTTCCATTTCTTTTAATCACCAACTCTTTTTTCTCACTCTCCTCTACCCTGCCGATCACCTGTGCATCAATGCCAAAGCTTTTAACGACATGTATAATTTTATCAGCATCTTTTTCATTGGTATAAATTTCCAACCGTGTACCCATATTAAACACCTGGTACATTTCCCTGTCATCTGATTTACCCGCTTCCTGTATCAGTTTAAAAATAACAGGCGGTTCAAATAAATTATCTTTTATTATGCGGACATTCTCCGGCACATATTTCAAACACTTGGTTTGCCCGCCACCGCTGCAATGAATAAGTCCGTGAATACTATCAAAATGATTTTCCAGTAGTTTTTTCATCACAGGGGCAAAGGTTCTTGTGGGACTAAGGAGAAGCTGGCCAATCGTAGTTGCCCGTTGGCCGTCCATAATGTCGTCTGTTATTTTATGCGGGCCAATATAAACTACTGATTCATCCAATGAAGTATCATAACTCTCTGGAAATCTTGCACCATACGATTTATGTAATACATCATGCCTCGCACTGGTTAATCCATTACTGGCCAGTCCACTGTTGTAAGAAGTTTCATAATTGGCTTGCCCAAACCCGGCCAATCCTACAATTACATCACCAGCCTTTATTTTTTCATTCGTAATCAGTTTTGATTTTGGCCACCGTGCAGTCATTGTTCCATTTACTGCCATCGTTCTCACTACATCACCTACATCGGCTGTCTCACCACCCATAAAAGTAATATTCACACCAAAAGTTTTCATTGTATCGAAGAACTCCTGTGTTCCATTAATTACCGATTCGAGCACTTCGGCAGGAATAATATTTTTATTACGGTCGATTGTAGAGGAAAAAAGAAGGTTATCATAAATACCCACACAAAGCAGGTCATCGAGGTTCATCAC
>JBKJXQ010000499.1:0-8566 GCA_046716235.1 Chitinophagaceae bacterium | reverse complement strand
CTCTAAAGGTACAGGTAAATGGACTTCGCAGGATGCAATGGATTTACCGGTTCCAATTCCAACTATTGATATGGCTGTTACTCTTCGGAATATTTCTGGCTGCAAAGAAGAAAGAGTGGTTGCTGCCGCTTTGTATAAACCAAACATCAAACCCTTCACCGGTAATAAAGAAAAATTTATTCAGCAATTGCATGATGCATTGTATTGTGCCATCATTATATCCTATGCTCAGGGATTAGCAATGTTGCATAAAGCATCCGCTTCATTGCAAATGGACATTCCCTTGCAGGATGTGGTACGCATCTGGCGGGGCGGCTGCATTATCCGTTCAACCTTATTGGAAACATTTACTGGAGCATTTAAAAAAGACAAACAGCTTCCTAATATATTATTAAATAAAAAAGTAGCTTCTCTTGTAAAAAAGAAACAACTGGCCCTGCGGAAAGTTATTCAGCAAAGCAGCAGTGCTAAAGTTCCTGCGGCCGGGCTGATGAGTGCCTTATCTTATTTCGATGCGTATTGCACCGAAAGAATGCCTACCAATTTAATACAGGCACAACGGGATTATTTTGGCGCACATACTTATCAGCGTATTGATAAAGAAGGAAGTTTTCATACGGAGTGGTAAAAGCATTTTTTAGTTTTTGGATTTTAAATAATAATCAATGGCAGAACAAAAAAAATTACAACCTACTATACTTTTCATATTTGGTGGTAGCGGCGATTTAACTAATCGTAAACTCATCCCTGCTTTATACAATTTATTTTTAGATAATTACCTGCCGGAAAAATTTGTTGTTATAGGAGTAGGCCGTACTTCCTTTGCCTCGGATGATGAGTACCGCAATAAGTTATTGGAAGGTGTACAGCAATTCTCCCGCCGTAAGAATGAAATTGGTGAGAAATGGAAAATATTTTCAGAAGCAGTATCCTATCATGAATTGGATTTAATGGATGATGCTACTTATGACAATATCAATAACTGGATAAATAATAAAGCAAAAGAATGGAATGAAAAGCCGACAGTGATTTATTATTTGTCCGTGGCGCCGCAACTGGCTCCGGCTATTGCAAAAAAATTATCTGATAATAAACTTTGCGAAGATGATGCCACTACAAGAATGGTTTTTGAAAAACCATTCGGGCATGATTTGCAAAGTGCCATGGAGCTGAATCAATTGCTTAATAAAATGTTTAAGGAAGATCAGATATATCGTATTGACCATTATCTCGGCAAAGAGACTGTACAAAATATCCTGGCCTTTCGGTTTGCCAATGCTTTATTTGAACCGATCTGGAACAATAAATATATTGACCATGTGCAGATTACGGTTGCAGAAACTGTAGGTGTAGAAGACAGGGGCGGTTACTATGAACAGGCCGGCGCATTGAGAGATATGGTTCAAAATCATATTTTGCAATTACTCTGTATGATAGCGATGGAACCGCCAGTATCGTTTGATGCAAATGAAATAAGAAATAAAAAAGTAGATGTATTGCATGCCATCCGGAAATTTAATACTGAAGATGTGCATGAAAATGCCGTGCGGGGGCAGTACTCCGGCGGATGGATAAAAGCAAAAGAAGTACAAGGTTACCGGCAGGAAAAAAATGTAAGTCCTCAATCACCGGTAGAAACATTTGCGGCAGTAAAGTTTTTTGTTGATAACTGGCGATGGGAGGATGTACCATTTTATGTACGTACCGGAAAGTATATGCATGAAAAAACAAGCCTGATAACTATTAGTTTTAAGCAAGCCCCGCATTATTCTTTCCCGAAAGAGGCAGCGGATACCTGGCGGCCTAATCGCCTTACTTTTAGCATACAACCTCAAATGGATATTCGTATCCGTTTTCAGGCAAAAAAACCGGGGCCAGAAATGATTCTCAACCCTGTCGATATGGTTTTTAATTATGCAGAAGCATACAATGGTGAAGAACCTGAAGCTTATGAAACGTTGCTGGAAGATGTGATAACCGGTAATGCCACTTTATTTATGCGGGCCGACCAGGTAGAGGCAGCATGGAAAGTAATAACACCCATATTAGAAACATGGCAAAAAAGACCACCGGTAGATTTTCCCAACTATGCACCGGATAGCTGGGGACCGGAAGATGCTGAAGCGTTAATAGCAAAAGACGGGCATTACTGGGCAACATTACCCACCAGGGATAAAAGATAAAATAAATATTAGTGTGAATGAACCTGATTATCAAAAAAAATAGTGATGAACTAAGCATTGATTTTGCTGTTTGGATAGCAGATTATATTGGGGAAAAATTACAGCAGCAATCCCGCTTCACCATTGTATTGGCTGGCGGCAACACCCCGAAAAAATTATATCATTTATTAGCCACTGAAGAATTCAAAAATAAAATCGATTGGAGCAAATTGCATTTTTTTTGGGGAGATGAACGTTACGTTCCTTTTGCTGATGAGAAAAATAATGCAAAAATGGTTTTTGATAATTTGCTGAATCATATTGCTATAGCTAAAGAAAATATTCATATTATCCGAACCGATATTGAGCCGGAATTTTCATCCATCGAATATGAAAAATTATTGCATGAATATTTTCCGGATAACGATAAAACATTCGACCTTGTATTACTTGGTATGGGAGACAATGCTCATACCCTTTCGCTTTTTCCGGGATATGACGTGGTACAGGAAAAAGAAAGATGGGTACAATCATTTTATTTAGAAGAACAAAAAATGGTTCGCATTACCTTAACAGCTCCAGTTGTAAATGCAGCAGGATGTATTGTATTTTTGGTGAGTGGCAGCGATAAAGCAGCGGCGGTGCAGCATGTTTTGGCTGGCGAACATGAACCAGACCTTTATCCATCGCAGATAATACAACCTTTTAAGGGTGAATTATACTGGTGGATTGACAAAGCAGCAGGGGCAGATCTTGAATAAAAAATAAATTTTTAAAAGAAGATATCAACCAAACGGGTAATTATTTCGTCAAAGCAATTGATTACACAAACTTATATGTTTATAAAAAAGAAAATTGTTACAACGGCTATTCTTGTTGCTTTAGTTAGTGGAGGTGTTGCCGCTGTTAACGCCCCTAAGAATAAATTCAAAAATCTTAAAGTATTACCCAAAGATATCGGCGATGCAAAATTAGACAGCATTATGCAAACGTACAATATAGCATTAGGTGTTAAATGTAATTTTTGTCATGTACCAATGAAAGATATTACGGATAGCCTTGATTATGCTTCGGATGCGGAACCGATGAAAGAGAATGCCCGGGGTATGCTGCGAATGGTAATAGATATCAATAAAAAGAATTTTTACTTTGATAAAAATATAGAGCCAGCGTATTTACATACAGTAACCTGCAAAACCTGTCACCGGGGCGAACCCTTTCCACCGGAAGATTAATCAAAAGCCCTTTTTACAGGATTTCAACCAATCTTTAATACCAGCAACAATTTTCCGGGCCACCGCTTTATGAAATTCAGGGTCAAGAATTTTCTTTTCATCATCTTTATTACTGAGAAAGGCTACTTCTACCAGGCAATTGGGATAATCTGTAGGGCCGCTCAATGCAAAATTAAAACTACCCACATTTCCAAATTCATTTAAACCAAGTTCCAGCATTCTGTTCAGCACAAATTGTGTAAGTGGTTTGAAACCGATATACCTGTAATAAGTACTCACCCCACTTACACTATCTTTTACAGAAGAATTCAAATGGATACTGATAAGAAAATCCGGATCTTCCGCTTTTAGCATATCTATCCTTTCTGTCATATCCAAGGTAGTATCTTTTTCTCTTGTCATAAATACCGTTGCTTTTTCTTCTTCTAATTCTTTCTGTATTTCTTTTGCTATAAGCAGGGTATATTTTTTTTCTGCAATATTGGTAGTAACCCCACTGGCTCCATTATTACCACCGCCATGCCCGGCATCTATGGCTATTTTCATTTTTTTAATATCCAAATCCTGAGGCTGTCTTTTTATTTTAATCATTAATTTTTTATCCTGATAATAAATACTGTACCCCCAATGCTGTTCATGATTCAGTTCTATAACTACCCGGAATACATCGTCTTCTATTTGCTCATAAAAAATATTTTTGATTTCTCTGGCGGAAGAACGTTGTGTAACCCAATTAGTATTGGATGTTGCACCAAAAATGTCTACTACAATTCTTGATGGATTAATCTGTTGTATACTCCGGTAGGGAAGTTTTTCATCCAAAGCAATACTTACAAAATCATTTTTATCATCACCGGCAGCGAGTATACTGGCAGTTAAAAAATACGGTTGAGTTTTAATAGTCGTATCTTTTTTAAAATTTGATTTTTGCAAATAAGCAAAATGGTCTTTCGATAATTGTACTTTATAGTTATTGAAGGTACTGTCAACTACTTTCATAATTATGTTGGTATCCAGAAATGTAATCTTGGCCGCACCAAGACGATCATAACCCAGGCCATACTCTAATGAAGGCATGCTTCCCGTAGTTTTCCCTTTTAAAAAATTAGTTTTTAAAGGTTGTGCCGAAGCCGGAAAAACACAGAAAAGAGGTAGTAAACATAGAAATCGTATCATACCAGAAAGTTAACATAAAAACCCTCATCAGCATTTCCAGTAGAATTACGGAACGGAATTTCGCTTTTACTGAATTTTGGTGTAACCCCATATTACAAAACACTATGAGCAATCATTTACCGTTTATATATAAGATTGCAGCATTGCCATACCATGTTGAAATCTGAATCCAAATCCTAAGAATAAACTAATTGATGATGACCTGGAATTCTATAATGGGTATTATTTCAACGGTTGCCCTTTTTCTACCGATTGCTTTTATACTGATCCTTCGACTGGGACAGTACAGAACATTTCCTGCTTTACTTCTCTATTATATTATTGCTTTTATAAATAATTTTTTAGGAGAACAGTATGTAGATATCAGCAATAAGGCTATTAAATACTTCGGCCTGACAAATAACCTGCTGGATGCACCGGTGATGCTATTATTTTTTATTTATTTCTGTACTTCTGCAATGCAGGCCCGCCGGATGAAGGCCCTGATTGTATCATTTGTTTTATTTGAAATTTCGGTAGTAGTATTAATGGGGCTTTCCAAACAGGCAATAACAATCATTCTGGCTCCCGGACTCGCCATTGTTTTTGGATTTTGTCTTTTCTTTTTTATCCGCCAGGCCAAATTGGCTATCACTCACCGAAAAGCTACCGGCAAAGCTTTAATAAGTGCATCATTCCTTTTTGCATACGGGTGTTATTTTATTCTCTACCTGCTATTTTATGTCTTTGAAACACACCTGGAAGGAAAAATAATTAATGAAGAATACCTGGCTGATACTTACCTGATTTATTTCTTTGTAGCTACTTTTTCTTCTATATTGATATGTATTGGTATTATGATTGAAAGTAAAAGAGTTCAAAAATTAAACGAATTAAAAATAACAAGAAAAGAACTTTCGATGATATACGATGGAACAGAAACGGCTGCCCGGTTACGAACAGCCATTCTGGATTTTGACAGAGATCATTATAATTAAAAACAATACTTTCCTTCTATTACCATTTTATCAGCAATCCTTCTTCTTGCATCCTTACAGTTAAAAGATTCTGCTTTGGTAAACCTTTTCAGGCCCATTAATATCATCCGTTGTTCATCACCATCTGCAAATGAATTGATAGCATCTTTACCCGATTTATTTACTTTATCAGCAGCATCGTACAGGTAGGTTCTCATTATATCAAGTTGAAGTTGGCAGGCAGCCTCTTCCCTTTGCTCCACCATTTTCATTACCCTCAGTAATACACTTTCAGCATTAAAGGTTTCAATGGCCATATCAGCAATATTCATTAACACTTCCTGTTCGCTGTCTATCTTCATCATCAATTTTTGCACCGCAGCACCGGATGTCATCAAAATTGTTTTTTTCAGATTAGTTACTAATTTTTTCTCTTTTGAAAATGGCATTTCGTCATCAGCTCCAAAATCCGGGATGCTCATTAACTCCTTTTGTACTGCCATAGCCGGACCCATTAAATCCAATCTTCCACCCATTGCTCTTTTTAATGTCATATCCAGTATAAGCAGTCGGTTAATCTCATTGGTGCCTTCATAAATACGGTTGATACGGCTGTCCCGATATGCTCTTGAAATATTATATTCTGCACTAAACCCGTTTCCTCCATGTACCTGTACCCCTTCATCAACAACGTAATCCAGCACTTCACTGCCATATACTTTCAGCATTGCACATTCGATAGCATATTCTTCAGCACCACCCAGTAATGATTCGTTGGATTGTTTTCCTTCAGCCAGCAATTCATATTCTTTATCATCTATCCATTTTGCAGTACGATATAAAGCCGACTCTGCCACAAAAACTTTTATTGCTGATTCTGCCAATTTATATTTAATAGCACCAAAATTTGAAATGGGTTGTTTAAACTGTTCTCTTGTTCTTGCATACTCTACCACCTCTCCCAAAGCCCTTCTTGCACCACCAATTGCCGCTGCACACAATTTCAACCGCCCAATATTTAAAATATTGAAAGCAATTTTGTGTCCTTTACCAATTTCTCCCAGCAAGTTTTCAGCGGGCACCTTACAATCCTGAAAATATAATTGAACGGTAGAAGAACCTTTAATCCCCATCTTTTGCTCTTCAGGCCCTTGTGTAAATCCTTCTGTCCCTCTTTCTATAATGAATGCTGAAAATTTATCGCCATCAATTTTTGCGAAGACTGTATATACTTGTGCAAAACCACCGTTAGTAATCCAGCATTTCTGTCCGTTCAAAATATAATATTTTCCATCATCACTCAACTTCGCTGAAGTTTTTGCACCCAATGCATCGCTTCCACTATTTGGTTCTGTCAATCCATAAGCACCTGCCCACTCACCAGTAATAAGTTTAGGAATATATTTTTCTTTTTGCTCGGGTGTACCAAAATATAAAATAGGTAGCGTACCAATACCTGTATGTGCAGCTATCGCAACCGAAAATGAATGACCGGCACCGAGGTATTCATTAATAATAGTAGAGGTAACAAAATCTTTACCCAGTCCACCATACTGCTCTGGGAATGATGTGGCTAATAAACCCTGTTCTCCTGCTTTTGCTACCAGCGACTTCATCAGCCCCGGCTCCAGTGCATCTATACGATCCAGATTAGGATAAATTTCTGCATCCAGAAACTGGTTACACATATCCTTTATCATCAGTTGTTCCTCACCAAAGTCTTCAGGGATAAATGTTTCAAATGGTACTGATTCTTTTACCAGCCACTCGCCGCCTTTTAATACTGTTTTTGTTGCTGCCGCTGTACTCATGGTATTAAGGTTTTAAAGTTTTTATTTTTATTATGTACCAAGCTGTATGACTACTATCGGCCCGGTTGCGTCGCACACTTGTACATTCTGTTCATTACTCAGCATTTCTAATTTCTCTCAGCGATTTAACGTCGCAGCAAACTTTGCTCCTTTGCTAACACTGTGTGAAATTTTATTTCAAATTATCATACACAATCTGCAACACTTCTTTACATACATCAATCCTGTCAGGCGGCACTGTTATCAAAGCTTCATTCAATGTTTCATCGGCTAATGCCATTGTTTCTTCCTGCAACTTCTGCGCCTGCTTTGTCAGGTAAATTAAATTGATGCGCCTGTCATTTTCTGATGCTACTCTCTTTACAAGATTTAATTTTTCCAGGTTATCTACCAGCCGGGTTATGCTGGGTTTGTCTCTAAAAGTAGCATTGCATAATTCCTGCTGACTGATTCCCTCCTGCTTCCATAAATGATATAATACACTCCACTGTTCTATAGTGATATTGAGCCCTGCCGTATTAAATTTTTTTTGCAGTCGCCGGGCAATAGAAGTAGATGCCTTACCAGTGATAAAGCTATATAATTCGCCTTTTTTAAATTGGTTGTTTGGCATATAGTTGTTTGTGCAACTATTCAAAAATAATATTATATTTGGATAGTTCACTCTTTTTAAAGAAATTTTTTATTGTTTTTACTGATGGAGCAAAAATTTATTTCATATAAAAGCTCACAAATAAGTTATTGCCGCTTTGGTGCCGGACCAAACAAGGTTATCTGTTTTCATGGGTATGGGGAGGAGGCCACTCTATTCGGATTTCTCGAAAAATATACTGTTAATCAATATACTTTTTACTCCATTGACCTGCCTTTTCACGGAAAAACAGCCTGGAACGAAGGGCTGAATTTTATTACCAACGATATTTCTCAAATCATTGAAATGATACTTTATCAGAACAATCAACAATTAGAAATCACCCCTCAAAAAATATTCCTGCTTGGATTTAGCCTTGGTGGCCGGGTAGCTTTAAGTTTTTTTCAGGCCAACCCTGAAAAAGTAGAGAAGTTAATATTATTAGCACCCGATGGCTTAAAAGTAAACTTCTGGTACTGGTTAGCTACGCAAACAACCATAGGGAATAATTTTTTTGCCTTTACATTAAAACATCCGGGATGGTTTTTCAGTTTTTTAAAACTGCTGAATAAATTAAAATGGGTAAATGCCAGCA
>JBKJXQ010000498.1:0-3354 GCA_046716235.1 Chitinophagaceae bacterium | reverse complement strand
TATTTTGAAGGCGGTGGCCATTATAATGCTTCCGGCGGCCGCAGCAACGACTCATAGGAACAAACAGTATCATATTTAAAACAGGTAATGAAAGAAAACGGAAATCTTTTACAATAATTAAAATCAATTTATGAACACAATTAAAAATTTGCTTCTATTAATTTTTGCCGGGGCCATTTTAGTTAGCTGCGGAAAAAACTCGTATCGCAAAACACCAGGTGGTATGGCTTATCAAATATTTCCAGGCAAAGACACACAAAAAGTGTATGCAGGAAATTTTGTAAAACTGCACCTTACACAAAAAATCAAAGACAGTGTGTATTTTACTTCTAATGGTAGTTTGCCCGTTTATATTCCTATAAATGCAACAACGCAGCCATACGATCTTTCTGAAGTGTGGACAAGCCTGAAAGTAGGTGATAGCATGGTTGCTACACAAATGATGGATACTTTCATTAAAAGATCACCCCAAAACATTCCTCCTCAATTTAAAAAGGGTGATAAAATTATTACCTATGTAAAAATTCTTGCCATTTTCACTTCTGACAGTGCTGCAAAAGCTGATGAAGAAAAAGGTAAAAATGAATGGCTGGCTGGTGAAATAAAAACTGTTGAAAAATATTTGGCGGATAAAAAAGTAACGGCGCAGAAAACTCCATCTGGTGCATTTATAGAAATTATAAACCCAGGCACTGGTAATACTGCTGTTGCAGGCAACTATGTTACGGTAAACTATACCGGCACAAGTTGGTCAGGTAAAAGATTTGACAGTAATACAGATACTGCCTTTCATCATGCAGAGCCTTATTCTTTTGTTGCCGGCGTCGGCCAGATGAGTAAAGGTTTTGATGAAGCTATTCTATTTTTAAAAAAAGGTGGTAAAGGTAAAATTTATATACCTTCTTTGCTTGCTTATGGTGCCCAGCCTGGCACTCCATTAATTAAACCTTACGAAAACCTGATGTTTGACATTGAGCTGTTGGATATAAAAGATAAAGCCCCGGTTCAACCCACTATGCCGCCAACACCGGGACAACAAAATGTGCCGCAACAACAATAAAAAAAATCATAGTAAATAAAATCGCATCTTTGTACCCGTCAAGCCACCTGGCCTGACGGGTATTTTTTTGAACGGCTCCGTTTTTAGTCCAACATCAGATTTAATTTTTCGTACTCCATTGAAAAAAAATAATAATCCTTTCCCTTACTTTTTGCCTTGCCCTATTAAAAAGATTCCTGATGGATATATCTGTAATTGCAGATACATTAAAGACATGATTGATGTCCTTAATAAAAAGGAGCATTCTATGTTGAAGCAGACTGTTTCTTTTTATATTAATTATGACATTTTTCAAAAAGGGTGATGGCTTCTGCAGCTTCCTTTACATCATGCACCCGGAGTATGCTGGCACCATTTATTAACCCAATTGTATTAATGGCAGTAGTACCATTTAATGCAGCATCCATTGAGATGCCAAGCGTTTTGTAAATGAAGCCTTTTCTTGATACTCCAAACAATATCGGTGCATCAAGCATTTTAAAAACGGAAAGATTTTTTACCAATTCAAAATTATGGTCGGCTGTTTTTCCAAATCCAAAACCACAATCAATAATTAAATCCTGTACACCAGCTTTTTTCAGTAAATCTATTTTATCAATCAAAAAATCCAGCACTTCTTTGGTTACATTTTCATAGTTCGCTTGCTTCTGCATAGTTTGTGGTGTACCCTTCATGTGCATCACTACATATGGAACCTGCAAAGCTACCACCGTTTCAATCATCTGCTGATCAAAAGCTCCTGCACTTATATCATTAATAATACAGGCTCCTGCAGCCACTGCTTCCATCGCCACTTTTGAATAATAGGTATCAATAGAAATAAAAGTATCCGGAAAATTTTTATGAATCGCTTCAACCGGTGCTATCACTCTATGCAGTTCTTCCTCCGCCGTAATCTTTTCACTTCCGGGTCTTGTACTTTGTCCGCCAATATCGAGAATAGTAGCACTATCTTTTATCATCTGTTCTGCTTTTCGCAGTATGGCATCAGTTCCTTCATGCCGGGATCCGCTAAAAAAAGAATCGGGGGTAACATTAATAATACCCATCACCAGCGGTTTATCCACAACCAAAAGCCTTCCTTTACAATTCAGTGTAAACATTAGTCTTTGTTCGTTATTTTTGAAGCTAAAGATAGTCCGGAAGATTGAAAGCCAGGAAGTCCGAATGAATATTCACAAACACCTTAAAGACTTTTGCATATATAAAATCATCTTTCTGACTTCCCGTCTCCCGGACTTTCGGACTATTATATTTACAATATGACAGCAACCAACCAGCAATACGATAAAGTAATTTCAGGCTGCAAAGATATATTTCTCCATAAAGCCAAAGACTATGGTACGGCATGGCGTGTGCTGCGGACTATTTCCATCGTTGACCAGATATTTATAAAAGCCCAACGTATCCGCACCATTCAGCAAAAAGGTGAACAAAAAGTGCTGGATGGCATTGCAGCAGAATTTAAAGGTATTATTAACTATGCAGTCATTGGATTAATACAATTAGAACTACCTGCCGATGCACCTGAAGAAATGGACATTAATAAAGTTGCTGTACTATATGACAACCTGGTATTGACGACCAAAAATTTAATGATGGATAAAAACCATGATTATGGTGAAGCTTGGCGCAGTATGAGCCAGGAAAGTTTTGTAGATCTTATTTTGATGAAGCTCCAGCGTATCCGGCAAATATTGAATAATGATGGCAAAACAATTATGAGTGAGGGTGTTGATGCTAACTATCACGACATTATCAACTATGCAGTATTTGCATTAATACTTTTGTAAGAATGAAAACAACCATCAACGTAGCAAGAATTATTGTAGGATTACTTTTCATTTTTTCTGGATTGGTTAAGGCCAATGATCCATTAGGATTAAGTTATAAGATGCAGGAGTTTTTCGACTTATGGGGGATGACACAATTCAATTCGTGGACATTATTGATGTCTGTATTAATGAATGCTTTCGAAATAATTGCCGGGTTTGCATTACTCTTGGGCTGGAGAATTAATCTTTTTAGTTGGCTGCTGCTATTGCTTATTGTATTTTTCACTTTTCTTACCGGCTATGCACACCTGTCAGGTAAATTTAAAAATTGTGGTTGCTTTGGTGATTGTTTGCCTATTACCACAAAAACTTCGTTTATTAAAGATCTTGTATTGCTTATGCTTATTGGGTTTTTATTCTGGAAACGAAAATATATTACCCCCATTTTTTCTGCGAGGGGCGGAACAATGGCGATGCTGGGTGTAACCATATTTAGCTTCGGCTTGCAGTGGTTTACGC
>JBKJXQ010000497.1:0-3783 GCA_046716235.1 Chitinophagaceae bacterium | reverse complement strand
CAAAATGATCAGGCAAATCCTTTAAAACTTTAGCTGATGAATCTAGAGAAACTTTCTACTGTGTAATATTGTTGCTGATTAAATAATCACTTTCTCCATATTTCCCAAACATCCCTCATCGATCGTGGCCCCCAGGCCAATTGTCTCCGGCACTTTCACCACGCCATTTTTTTCATAAATAATTCCACCGGTTACCGGGTCTTCGCTAAACATTAATGCTGTGTCAAAATCATAATGTACAATAGCAGGACTGCATAATGCAAAATGTGCAAAGGCCGTCATCGCTAATCTTGATTCTAAAAATGCACCTACCTGCAAATGAATACCGGCAGCTTCGGCCATTCTTGCCATCTTCAATGCTTTAAAAATACCACCTGATTTTCCCAGCTTGATATTAAAATAATCACAGGCATTCAGTTTTATCAACCTTTCGGCATCATGCTCATCACCACAACATTCATCTGCCATAATAGGGATGGGGCTTGCTGTTTTTACTTGTGGTAAGCTCATGTAATTCCATCTTGCTATCGGCTCTTCGCAATGCTGAATATCATAAACCGCTAATGCCTGTAAAGTTTCGATAGCTTCTGCAACACCCCAGCCCTGGTTAGCATCAATGCGCAAAGGAATTTCATTACCTACGGCTGCACGGATAGCTTTTATTCTTTCTACATCCGTTGGGCCATGCTGGCCCAGTTTTATTTTTATAGCCGGGTAGCCCTGCTCTTTTATTTTTATGGCATCTGCCGCCATCTTTGCGGGATCGCCAATGCTGACGGTATAATCAGTAATGATCGTCTTATTATTTTTTCCACCAATAAATTGATACAATGGTACACCTGCATGCTGAGAAGCAATATCATACAGCGCCATATCAAAAGCACTTTTTATACTGTTATTGGAATAAATAATTTTATCCATCAGGTTCACCAGCTTTTCTATCTGTAAAGGATTTTTTCCTTTCAGGGCTTTGGCAAAATGCTGGCCAATTATCATACAGGTAGCTGCACTCTCCCCATTGATGGGCATATAGGGACTGCATTCGCCAAAACCGGTAATGCCTTCCTTCGTTTTTATTTTTACCAATACATTATCTGCACTTTCATCTACCCCCAGCGATGTTATAAATGGTTCAATAAGAGGGATTGAAAATTGATAGAGCTCAATGGTTTGAATAGTAAGCATATTTTACATACCTTTTTTAACGTATAAATAAAGATACTGGCTTCTTTTTTGTTTTAAAGGCCTGCATGAGGAACATACCAAAAGCCCGGCTAAAACGTTATTATCATTAATATTCTATCCTTTATGAATAAACTCAGTATCATTTTTATTGTATCGATTTTTTTTGCTGCCTGCAAAAAAGAGGTAACTGAACTACCTCCCGCTACAGAAACAGGTGCTAATACATTTGGTGCAAAGGTGAATGGAGAATTCTGGAAACCACAGGGCTTTGGATCTATTCCGGCAAACGATATATTAACCGGCCAGCTTTTCCCCAATGGAGATTTAAGAATAAGAGCAAAAAACTTTGCTTCCTCACCTAATGAAACAGAGTTTGACAT
Organism: Chitinophagaceae bacterium; assembly: GCA_046716235.1. Classification (GTDB taxonomy): domain Bacteria; phylum Bacteroidota; class Bacteroidia; order Chitinophagales; family Chitinophagaceae; genus JJ008. The sequence continues at coordinate 2,218 of JBKJXQ010000497.1, read as the reverse complement.
GTTTATAACAGGAATAACAGCACCCGGAACTTATCCGCTTAATGTCAATTCCAATTATCCCGGCTTATCTTCCAGTTACGGATATTATGTAAAAAGAAAACTGACACCTACCGATGAATGGATTACCTCCTCTACTTTTACCGGTTCAGTTACTATTACCAGGGTAGATCAGGTAAGCCGTATTGTATCGGGTACATTTCAATTTACCGCCGGCAGTATTTATAATGCCGGGCAAACATTGACAGTAACAGAAGGAAGATTTGATTTGAAAACCCAATAGTATCTTAATCAAAAAGAATGCGGAACCCTACATTCAGCATTCCTACTAAGGGAGCATTATCATTTACAAAAATATAGGGGCTGGGATAATCCGTAGTGGGAATCCAGGTTCTTGCTTCTGTATAAAAATAAAAACTGCCGCTTAGCGGAAGCTCCCAACCCAGACCAAGATCCAGTGTTAATCTTTTAAAATTACCAATGCCGTTTTTTACCGGCACATTATAAGTTAATGTATCAACAGGTATGGAATGAATATTTTCTACTCTGCCAATCAATATGCCCAACCCGGCATACCCATAAAGATTCCAGTTTGTTTCAGCATCGGAACTGCCCACCAGGTATTTTCTCCACCCCACAGAAAAATGTTTAACCCTCATCTTCGCATTATTCCTGAAATTAATTTTATCAGGAACAGTAAATGGTGACCAGCTGTTAGCTGACAGATCATTGTGATACCTGCCTTTGGAATAATAAGCAAACCATACATACACCCCATTTTTTGGAGTAAAATGAAAAAGGGCATTGATAGTTTGTCCAAGAGCCCAGTACTGTTGAGTTTTTTTGAAGCTTCGCTGCACACCTATATCCGTGGCAATACTAAATTGCGGGTATTGACCAAAGACTGCGATAACAGAAAAAAAAGCCAGCAGCAGAATAAGTATTTTCTTACGGAGTATCAATATGATTTTATTAAAGAACGAATTTATCTTATTATTTGATACTATTTATTTTTTCCAGCTGAGCTGGTATAGCCTGAATCTTTACAAAATAAAAAAGCGTTGAGAATAAACCCAACGCTTTTTTAAAAACAATTTTTTTATTTCATCAGCTTTAATTCCTTAATAATATTAGAACCGCCGCCTAACTTATCTATACACCATAGTACATAGCGTATATCGACACAGATAGTGCGGTTGAGATCCTTGTCAAAAGCAAGTTTATGACTTAGTGCTTCGTAGTTGCCATCGAAAGCTAAACCAATCAATTCGCCTTTACCATTAATAACCGGCGAACCGGAGTTACCACCGGTAATATCATTGGTAGTAATAAAACCAATTACCAGATCTTTCCTGGTGGGATCCATATACTGACCAAAGTCTTTCTTCTTTAATAATTCAATCTGGTTGGCAGGAAGATCAAATTCATAATCACCGGCTTTATATTTTTCCAGCAATCCTTTTGAAGTAGTTACGTAATCATAAAAAACAGCATCCCTCGGACGGTATGATTTTACAGCACCATAACTTACCCTCATGGTAAAAGTAGCATCGGGATACATCATCTTTGCTTTTACTGGATCCATTTCCATAATACCTTATAAATATAATCTTACCATATCAGCATTTTTGGAAGTGAACTGCTGATAGTAGTGTAAATATTTACTATTGTAGTTGGTAACGAAAGCACTGGCATAGGCAAATGCCGGGTCTGCCTGCAGCGTTACAGCATCTGGATTAGCAATAAAAGCTTTCCATTTCTCCTCATTAAAAATCATGGTATTGGTAAAAATATCAGTGACATATTTTTTGTATGTAGCCTCATCATCCAACGAACCATAGGTATTTTTCAACGTAGTGTAAAAACCAATAGGATGCTGATCTTTTACAATATCATCATAAAACATTTTAGTAATAGCTGCCACAATATGCTGATCGGAAATTTTATTTTCCTCTTCTAAAAAACCAGCCCGTTGCTGTACGGCAGCATCAATTGCTTTCTTTACATCGGCCTGCGAAGAACCTGTTTTTACCAGTGCAGTTTCTATTTGCAAAAGCGAAGAAGCAAAAGACATTAAAGGCGATCCTAAAATCCCTTCATTTATATACTGCCGGTGTTTGGTATATGGTCTCCATGCTGCATATGCTTTTTCCCAATCGCTGAAGATGTTTTGGTATTCGGGTTTTCCTTTTGCCCAGGCATTAAATTTTATTTCTGCCAT
>JBKJXQ010000496.1:0-2711 GCA_046716235.1 Chitinophagaceae bacterium | reverse complement strand
TCCCAGCACTATCTGCAACCAGTTGCTCCCCGTCTAAGAGCACCTTACCCCATTCTTCAATTGCAACAGCATCGCCTTCTATGCCTCCATTTTTGTATTGCAGCATCACCGTAAGATTATCATCGTCCTCGGCTCCTGTTATTTTATAATCAAAATAAATGGCCTCCGGATTTATCTCCTCATTATTTTCAGATTTATTATTACGGCAGCCAATAACAATCAAAATAACTACTAAGAATATGACCGGGAAAATTCTGTACATAATCTGATTTGATATTTAATTTAGATAAACCGGAAAGGTACGTCAACTACTCTCAAATTACATTGATAAACAGCATCCCGTTTTTTAAAATGCCTGTTACTTTTAGCATGAAAACCCAGCACTAAACTCCAAACTATGGCTTATCTTTGCCGCCCCTGTCAAATTGGCTCAGCTATAGTTTGTAGCACTCTTTTTGACAAATTAAAAATCCTTTAAATCCCTGAAGGGAGAGATAAACAATACTCATTATGCTTGGTTTTATTTCAAAAATTTTTGGTGGCAGCAAATCGGAAAAAGATGTAAAGAAGATCGAACCTTATGTAGGCAAAATCAACCAGTTTTTTACTTCGTATCAGTCGCTTACTAATGATGAACTTCGTAGCAAAACCCCGGAATTTCGTCAGCGTATAAAAGAACATCTTGCTGAAATAGATAGTGAAATTGCTGCAAAGAATACATCAGCAGAAGATCTTTCTTTTAACGACCTGATGGGGAAAGATGCTATTTACCAGGAAGTAGACAAACTTAAAAAAGAACGGGATAAAAAAATAGAAGAAGCATTGGAAGAAATTCTTCCGGAAGCTTTTGCAGTGGTCAAAGAAACCGCCCGTCGTTTTTCTACCAATTCTGAAATTATTGCTACAGCAACACAATTAGACCGGGATCTTAGTGTTACAAAAAATTATATCACCATTAATGGCACTAATTCTGTTTTTAAAAATACCTGGCTTGCTGGTGGCGGAGAAGTTACCTGGAATATGGTTCATTATGATGTGCAGTTGATTGGTGGTGCCGTATTACACCAGGGAAAAATTTCGGAAATGGCAACGGGTGAAGGTAAAACTCTTGTGTCTACATTACCTGCATACTTAAATGCCTTGCCCGGCGAAGGTGTTCATATTGTAACAGTAAATGATTACCTGGCCCGTCGTGACCAGGAGTGGAACGGAACAATTTTCGAATGGCTGGGCATTACCGTTGATTGTATTGATAAACATCAACCCAATACTGAAGAAAGAAGAAAAGCTTACCTCGCTGATATTACTTATGGCACCAATAATGAATTTGGTTTTGATTATCTCCGTGATAATATGGTTCACACACCGGAAGAAATGGTGCAACGTAAACATCATTATGCTATGGTGGATGAGGTGGACTCCGTATTAATTGACGATGCAAGAACTCCATTGATTATTACTGGTCCTGTGCCAAAAGGAGACGATCAGCAATTTCATATTCACAAACCGAGGGTACAGCAGTTAATGCAGGAACAGGAAAGAATTGTCCGTAACTGTCTGAATGAAGCAAAAAAACGGATTGCCGAAGGCGATGATGAGCCAAAAGGTGGTGGTTTATACTTATTCAGAGCTCACCGTGGTTTACCAAAATATGGACCTGTTATTAAATTCCTCAGTGAGCCGGGTATCAGGGTAAAAATGCAGAAAGCAGAAAATTATTACATGCAGGATCAGTTGCGTAACATGCATATTGTAGATGAAGAACTGCTTTTTCAGATTGATGAAAAAAATAATTCGGTTGACCTGACTGATAAAGGGCTTACCATGATTACACGGTCTGGCGAAGACCCGGAATTTTTTGTATTGCCTGATATTGGTGTAAAATTGGCTGAAGTAGAAAAAAGTACAAGTCCTGTTGAAGAAAAATTACATCAGAAAGAAGCGATACTAAATGAGTATGCACAAAAAGCTGACCGCATACATACGGTGCAACAATTGTTAAAAGCCTATACATTATTTGATAAAGATATTGAGTATGTTATCATAGATGGGGCCATTAAAATTGTTGACGAACAAACGGGTCGTATTATGGAAGGCCGGCGATACAGTGATGGCTTACACCAGGCACTGGAAGCAAAAGAAAATGTAAAGATTGAAGCGGCTACACAAACTTATGCTACGGTTACTCTGCAGAACTACTTCCGGATGTATCACAAACTTGCCGGTATGACGGGTACAGCCGAAACAGAAGCAGCAGAATTATGGAGCATTTATAAATTAGATGTAGTAAACGTTCCTACTAATATCAAAATGATAAGGGATGATAAGCAGGATTTAGTTTATAAAACCAAGAGAGAAAAATACAAAGCGGTAATTGATGAAATAGAAGCATTAAGAAATGCAGGCCGTCCATGTTTGGTGGGTACTACTTCGGTGGAAGTAAGTGAATTATTGGGCAGAATGTTACAACAGAAAAAAATTCCGCATAATGTACTGAATGCAAAACAACATGCCAGAGAGGCACAGGTAGTTGCCGAAGCTGGTTTAGCCGGTGCTGTTACTATTGCTACCAATATGGCTGGTCGTGGTACGGATATCAAATTGGGGCCTGGAGTAAAAGAAGCTGGTGGCCTGGCTATCATTGGTACCGAACGGCATGAAAGCCGCCGTGTGGACAGGCAGCTACGTGGCCGTGCCGGTCGCCAGGGTGA
>JBKJXQ010000495.1:0-2899 GCA_046716235.1 Chitinophagaceae bacterium | reverse complement strand
GTGGTGTTGGGCTATAGTTATACTAAAAGGTTTACCCCATTTTGTCATTTAATTCTTGGTTTGGGTTTGTCATTAGCACCAATTGGTGCCTACCTCGCTGTTACAGGTCAGTTTGCATTGTTGCCGATACTTTTTTCATTGGCTGTTATTTTCTGGGTAAGTGGTTTTGATATAATTTATGCTTTGCAGGATGAGGAGTTTGATAAATCGCAACAACTATATTCCATTCCTGCATGGATGGGTAAGGCGAAAGCATTGAGAGTATCAGAGTTTTTACATTTGTTAAGTGCAATTGCAATAGTTATTGCCGGCGAATATGGAAATTTTAGTTGGTTATACTGGATTGGTGTAACAATATTTATCGGCATGTTGGTTTATCAGCATTCAATAATCAAACCAACTGATTTAAGGAAAGTTAATGTAGCTTTTATGACGGCCAATGGAATTGCATCCGTTGTTTTTGCCATCTTTGTTATTGCTGATTTATTTATTAATTGAATTTAAAAAACCCTTTAGGGGATGAGGGCAAAATGGCCAGAATACTCTCAATAGATTACGGACTTAAAAGAACCGGCATTGCCGTTACTGATCCGTTGCAGATTATTGCAACCGGATTAATAACACTGCATTCAAAAGAACTGATTCCCTTTTTAAAAGATTATTTTACAAAAGAACCTGTTGAGTTAATACTTATTGGCTGGCCAACCAACTGGGATGATTCTGCTACACATGCTACGCCGTTGGTAGCCAAATGTATTAAAGATCTGGAAAAAACTTTCCCAACCATGCCTATCAAAAAAGTAGATGAACGCTACACTTCTAAAATGGCGAAAGATGCCATGCTGGAAATGGGATTAAAGAAAATGCAGCGCCGCAATAAGGCCCTGGTGGATGAAATAGCTGCCACTATCATGTTGCAGGAATACCTTCGCCACATTCAATCATGAGCTTCAAATTTTTCCAATGAATTTAGCTAAATTTGCGACAATTATCAGATATGATTTTACCTATTGTTGCATACGGCCCTCCGGTACTTAGAAAAGTAGCCACTGATATTAGTGCAGATTATCCTCAGTTGGAAAAGTTCATTGCAGCTATGTGGGAGACCATGTATGCCAGTAATGGCGTTGGGCTTGCTGCACCCCAGGTAAACAAGGATATTCGATTGTTTGTAGTGGATACCGTGCAGATGTTTGATAGTATGGATGAGAAAGAAAAAAAAGAATATCCCGGTGATACCGGATTAAAAGCAATTTTTATTAATGCACATATTGTAGAATTAGATGGAGATGAATGGCCTTATAACGAAGGCTGTCTCAGTATTCCAAAAATCAGGGAGGACATTTACCGGCAGGAAACAGTGACGATAAAGTACATGGATCATAATTTTGATCAACATATTCAAACTTTCACTGGTATTTCGGCAAGGGTTATCCTGCATGAATATGATCATATAGAAGGGAAACTTTTTATCGATCATCTTTCTCCACTGAAAAGAAAACTGATGAAAGGTAAATTGAATGATATTTCTAAAGGGAAAGTAAATGTTGATTATAAAATGGCGTTTCCGGGTTAATATACTCCTTAGTATTCTGCTGTATTACAGATAATATTTTTCAACATGAAAAAAAAGTGGTTTGCAGCAATAGTATTACTTGTTATTTCGTACACTGTTTTTGCACAGCAGGAAGATTCTCTTGATACAGACAGGCTTTCTAAAATGGTGAACCTTTCTGAAGTTATCATCCGCACAGATTTGAATGTGCCCCGATTTATTGATCGGGTAAAAAATGATACTACTTTTTATAAAGCCTTTCGCAATCTGCACATCCTTGGCTTTACTTCCTGGAATGATATTCGTATAAAAGATAAAAAAGGAAAAATTAAAGCATCCTTACAAAGTAAAACAAAACAATCCCGGGCCGCTGGTTGCCGCAGTATGGAAGTGATAGACGAAAACAGTACCGGTGATTTTTATGATAGTGATAAAAATTATAACTATCAAACGGGTGAGATGTATGCTGGCCTTTTTTTTACTAGGTGAACAGTATGTGGCGAAAACAATATTGTAAAAGGAATTGACTTTAAACCACGTTCCGCCAGTGGTATGGAAAAACGGAAAGAGCAATTGAAAATGCTTTTTTTTAATCCTGGCAAAAAAATTCCCGGTATCCCTTTTATTGGCGATAAGATAAACATCTTTGATCCTGAGCAGGCTAAGTATTATGATTTTCTGATTGACTTTGGCGAGTATGATGGTCAGTCATGCTATGTTTTTTCTATTAAGATAAAAAGTGATCTGAGCAGTGGAGAGAAGAATAATATTGTTATTGATAGTATGGTGACCTGGTTTGATACCAGGACAATGGAAGTGATGGCACGGAATTATGATATGAGTTATGATGCTGGTGTGTACGACTTTGATGTACACATGGAAGTGCAGATGACCAAGTTTGGAAATTACCTGGTTCCGAAAACACTCCGGTATATTGGTAATTGGGATGTTGTTTTTAAAAAAAGAGAGAGAGGATTTTTTACGGCAACGCTTTTTGACTTTAAAGAATAATTTTATTTGCCCGCTACATTAATACCGATGATCGGTTTTGTTATTCTTTCCTTTTGGGGAAAGGAAAGAATAATTACACGTCAGGGTTTTGTTCGCTACTGAGATAGTCGAAGTGTCAGCTCTTCAAGGCAGAGAACATAAGATAAAAAGATTACGTAGAGAATTATATTTTCTCTGCGATAACTCAGTAACTCATGTTCTCTGCGTTAAAATTTATTTGCTCATTCATGTTACTATTGCCGAATAGTGCGACGCAAGAGAAGATGATAGTCCGAAGGATCCTTCGGATAGCACTACAGCTGACTAGATAATTTGTATTTGAAAATTACTTAC
>JBKJXQ010000494.1:0-2557 GCA_046716235.1 Chitinophagaceae bacterium | reverse complement strand
TCGGATACGCAACAGATTGATCACATAATCTGCTTCGCCCCCTTTTTTTCCAAGCCCTGTTCCCAGTTTTGCTTTTCCGGAAAGTACCACTAACTGTAAGGTTGCAAAATCATCTTCGGCATGTGCCCAGGCCAAACCATACGCCACTTCAGGATCGGTTGGTGCAAAGATGTGAGGCACACCAAAACTGTCACGGGCAATAGTGATGTTTGCCGGGTTTATTTGAGCAGCAGCTTGAAGATTTAGGGCTAAGAGAAATCCTAAAAGATATTTCATACACAAAAGATAATTAAAAACGCTTACCATGCGTTTGCCGGATTAAAAAATTAATTAACACCGGAAAGGGCTTTACCAGTCGGATAAACAACGAAGTGATTTTTCCCCGGCCTGATAATGATTGTATCAACCGACCCATTTTTAACCGGCTGCCAAATTGTTGTTTCCATTGTTTGCTGTATTGCTGTTCCATTTCCTGCCGGGTAGTTGCGCCCTTTAAAAATGAATGAACAGCTGTTGCGGCCAGCTTGCTTCCGTGCATTGCCATGCTCATTCCATTGCCGCAAAGCGGTGTTATCATTCCCGCTGCGTCTCCAATCATTAATACATGATTGTCAGTTTGTGTCTTTTTTTCAAAACTTATTTGTGATATAGTCAATGGTGTATCATATAAACGTTCACTCTCTTGTAATATTTGTTGGAGGTATTTATTTTGAGAAAGGATATTGTCTTCCATTGTTTTTACATTGCCTTTGCTTTTCTCCAGGTTAGCCGCCTTTGTTAGATAGCAAAGGCAATATTTATCATCTTCAATTTTTACAATACCACAATAACCATTTTCAAAATTGTGCAGGGCAATGGTATCATCCGGAAAATTGGCTTTGATGTGGTACTTTATTCCAACATAATTATTAAGTTTATTTTTTGCAGCCAAAGTAAAAGGCCTTTTCCATTTGATATCAATATTGCTGCGTTTACCATAACTGCCACAAACTACTTTCGCTTTGTATTGCTTCGCTGCATTAATTTCAAATAAATCATTAGTAAAAATAATTTCATTCACTTTGGTATTTTCCAATACTGTTACTCCATTAGCTATTGCCAGCTGTACCAGTTTGTTATCGAGTACGTACCTGCTGATACCAAAACCACCGAGTGGTAAGAATTGCTCCAGCATATTTCCTTTAACAGATGACACCTGCAGTTTAGTAATATGCGATACGTTTAACGCATCCAGATCTACACCCAGATCCTGCAAAAAATCCCATGATTCAAGACTGATATATTCGCCACAAACTTTATGAAAAGGATATTGCTCTTTTTCAAATAAAATTACCGAATGATGCATGGCTGATAACTGAATAGCAAGGGTAAGACCAGCAAGACCTCCACCTACAATCGCCACATCATAACTTTCCCTCTTCCTGTCAATCGGGAAAATATTTGCTGGTTGTTCAATATTTATGCTTGACGGGATAAAACTATTTTTTGCAGGTGATAAGAAATCTAAAAGCCCACTTCCAGTTTATTTGATAACCGGTAATGCCGGCCTGTCGAAATAATTGCTGCCATTCTTTTTTATGAAAACCTCTTGCTACCGACAGGCAGGCATCATTTTTTACCAAATAAGATTTACTAAAGAACCGGGTAATATATTTAATAAGATAATATGCCAGCCAGTGCCGCTGCAAATCATTAATAAAAAATCCCTTGCTGCTGTTTTGCTTTAACCATTGCAACATGTACACTAATTGATCATTAGTAAAATGATGACAGAATAGTGAAGAAAAAATTATATCCGGTTTACTGTCTGCAAAATTTACCACGGCATAATCGCTGCATATCCATTTACAATCTAATTGCGGATATTGTTGTTTTGCAAAGGCAATACAGGCTGTATTCATATCAATACCAATAAAACTAACGGGTATATTATTTTTTACACAATATTTATAAATAGCAAAAAGATTATCACCACCTCCGCACCCAATCTCACAAACTGTAATAGCTTTCTTAGTAGTTGAAAATGATTGTATACCTTTTAATGTAATGGCATGTCCACCCAGCCGGGTATTTACGATGTTTAATTCTTTCAGTGTTTGCGACATCGCTTCAAAAGAAATATCATCTGCATCCATCAGTTCTTTCTGATAACTCCGCTGTGTAAGGTTGATCATGCCGATACAATAAATGTTTCCATTGTAATACCCGGGCCAAAGGCTGCACCAAATATTTTGCAAGGTTCTTTTTTATTCAATGCATCCATTATTTTTTCAAGCACAAATAATACGGTAGGGGAAGACATATTGCCATATTCCTTTAATATATCATAACAGGGTTGCAACTGTCCGTTTGTAAAACCCAGGCTTTTATGCACGGCTTCCAGTATTTTTTTTCCACCCGGATGGATACACCAATGTGTAATTTCCTCTTTAGCAATTTTAGCTTCTTCCAATGCATGTGTAACTAATTCATTAAAATCTTCTTCAATCAGTGCTGGAATATATCCGCTAAGCGTCATTAAAAATCCTGTGGACGAAAGTTCCCAGGCCATATCATT
>JBKJXQ010000493.1:0-3506 GCA_046716235.1 Chitinophagaceae bacterium | reverse complement strand
ATCCTTTTTTATACAGGATATGTGCATAGTCGAACTGTTCGTTCAATTGCAGATCCAGGCTATCATTACTTTTTAACAGGCGAAGGCTTGCAAGTAATTGTTTATACAAATGAGTTTTTAAATTAGCCAGTTGGGGTTTGGTAACACCCGGTATTTTTTTGAGCAACCATTTTTCATCATATCCGCTGGCTTTATCCAATGCATCAAATAAACGGACAATTTTAAGGTCTTCATTACCTGAGCTGCGTTTGATGTAAAGCTTAAAATGTCTTTTTTCGGCCTTTTCAAGCGATTTTACCAGCTGAAATAATATGTCGGGTGAGCGGTTGGACATCTGTGCAAATATATTCTGAAACGCTTAATGGTAAAGGGTTTTAATAATTCGATAACCCGTAGACATCATAAAAACCGTTTCAAGTTGGGTTAAATGCAAGACAAGTACCTACTACCTTTATGTTATAAAGATGCAGGCTACATAAGGCAGGTCCGCCCGGATGAACGAAGTTAAAATGATTTAAAGTGAACACCCGGTCAGACGGGCAATCGTTAGAAAGAAAAGCAATCGTTAGAGGCCAGAGCAGTGCATCTCAACAACACTACTATTCGAAGATTTTCATATGGCAAGCAATCGTTAGAGGTCAGTCCGTTTCTACGGAAGGGCCTTTTTTTGTTTTTCAAATGGTTTGCTAAAGTAGTAGTTTAAGGCATTTAAACAATAAAATTCTTCGCTTTTTTTAACTTCTTCTATTATTTGTGCAATATTGTTAGATATTTTTTAGATCAACCATCCTTCATGGTACTCCATTTATTTTATCTTCATATCTAATAGTAATAAGTTATGGCTATCCGCATCTTCATCACCGGTGGTACTTTTGATAAAGAATATAATGAACTGAACGGACAGTTATATTTTAAGGATACTCATCTATCTGATTTGCTGGAGATGGGACGAAGTAAACTACCCGTAGAAATAAGAACATTGATGATGGTGGATAGCCTGGAAATGACGGATGAAGACCGGGAGCTTATAGCTTACCAGTGTAATCAATGTAGCGAAAATAAAATTGTAATAACCCACGGCACCGACACGATGAGTGAGACAGCCCATGTGCTGGCGCAAAAAGTAACCAATAAAACAGTTGTACTTACCGGGGCGATGATACCGATTAAGTTTGGCAGCTCCGATGGCCTGTTTAATCTCGGTAGTGCATTAGCTTTTGCCCAAACATTACCCGCCGGTGTGTATGTTGCTATGAATGGCAGTTATTTTAATTGGGATAACGTACAGAAGAATAAACAGACAGGAGTGTTTGAAGAAATAAGATAGGGTTGCTACTAATGCAACAAATCGCATTCAATAATACATTTAAGAATTTATTGCAGTTGGCAAAAAAGAAAACAGCAGGCCACAGATAAATGCAATGAATAGAGAATTGAAGAGGCTTTTTCATTTTTCCATTGCCTCAATTTATTATACTGAAATTCCCATGTAATGTGATTTGATTCTACAATTTTGATTATATAGCATAAAAAATGTAGAAACTATTCCCCAAAATTGCTTTTTATCAATGCAAAAACAGGCGAAAATTATTCTGGCTCAATTATGTGAGAACTGAACATTGATAAATATTTCATCTTTTCATTTAAAACCAACAACATGAAAAAAGTAAGCTTAAGTGCTGTGTACAAATTCTTTCTACTATTTTTATTTGGCTTTATACAGCTGATGGCTGGAGCCCAGGATAGTACCAGCACCAGCCGCAGTACAACAATTACGAAGGAGACAACTACTACTACCGACTGGTATATGGAACCCTGGGTATGGGCAGTTGGTGGTGCTGTTTTACTTATAATATTAGTAGCTCTTTTACGGGGCGGTACAAACAGAGATACACGAACCACGGTGATTAAAAAAGATAATTATTAGTAAGTTTTGATTTCATAAAAATGGGTCTGATACAAATCAGACCCATTTTTTTATGCGATTAAGTTATTACCGCTTTTTTTATCCTGCGTGTAGTTATAAATAGCAATACAAATAAATGCCGAAGATTGTTATACAGCTGATGGGCTGCGGGATAGAAGCGTAAAGCCCGGTGAGGATTTGTGGGGTGATATTGTGCCGGACTTGAAGCGTATAGCCCGAACTAAAGCTGATAGTAGTAATAAGATGACAGCTTTTGATTTCTCTTTTATTTTTGTGGGCTAACTATAAATTTTCCTTCATCTTTGTCATCTTCCTTATTATGGCAAATCCCCGTAAAGCAGCTGTTGGTTTTATATTTATCACCCTTCTTATTGATGTGATGGGGTGGGGATTAATTATTCCGGTAATGCCAAAATTGATTTCGGAATTGAAACATATTCCGGTAAACGAAGCCAGTTCCTATGGCGCATTATTACTTTCGGTCTATGCCGTTACTCAATTTATTTTTGCCCCGGTAATTGGCAACCTTAGTGATAGATATGGACGAAGACCGGTATTACTTTCATCTATGCTGGGTTTTGGAATCGATTATATTTTTTTGGCTCTTGCTCCTTCTTATGGCTGGTTGTTTGTTGGCCGCATCATAGCTGGTTTTACAGGTGCCAGTTTTACTACTGCCGCTGCATACATTGCGGATGTAAGTACTCCGCAAACAAGGGCTAAAAATTTTGGCTTAATTGGTGCTGCCTTCGGATTGGGTTTTGTTATTGGCCCCGCACTCGGCGGTCTATTAGCCGGTTGGGGTGTAAGGGCTCCATTTTATGCAGCGGCCGGACTTTGTTTGTTGAATGCATTGTATGGTTATTTTGTGTTACCCGAATCATTGAGCAAAGAACATCGTAGGGCATTTGAATGGAGAAGAGCTAATCCGTTTGGCTCTTTACAATTTTTACGAAAAACCCCGGGCATTGGCGGCCTCGCTATCTGTTATTTTTTAATATACCTCGCTGCACAGGCGGTACAGGGCAACTGGAGTTTTTTTACTATCTATCGTTTTAGCTGGAGCGAAAAAATGGTAGGTATTTCTTTAGCAGTTGTTGGCCTGCTGGTGGGTGCTGTGCAAGCCGGATTAACAAGAGTAGTAAATCCAAAATTGGGTAACGTAAAAAGTATTTATGTGGGTTTATCTTTTTACACTGTTGGCTTAATATCATTTGCTTTTGCAACGGAAGGATGGATGATGTTTGCGTTTCTTGTTCCTTATTGTTTGGGTGGTATTGCCATGCCATCATTACAAGCTACGCTTGCCAAACATGTGCTACCCAATCAGCAGGGCGAACTGCAAGGTGCACTAACCGGGTTGATGAGCCTTACTACCATCATCGGTCCATTGATGATGAATAATCTGTTTACTTTTTTCACCAGCGAAAAAGCACCGTTTCATTTTCCGGGTATCCCTTTTTTTCTTGCTGCCTTATTTATGTTGAGCAGCCTTATCATCGCCTGGAGTTTGTTAAAAAAAGAAACAATGCCTGCTGCGCAAAAAACTATTTAACAGCTTGCTTCAATGCTACTACGG
>JBKJXQ010000492.1:0-2782 GCA_046716235.1 Chitinophagaceae bacterium | reverse complement strand
CAGCCTTTTACAGAAAATACGTATGATTACAATGAACTCATTGCAAAAACATACCCGTTTTATAAAAGAAACAGCTTGTTCGCTGGGTTTTGAGCAGTGCGGTATTGCCAAAGCACAAAAACTGGATGAGGATGCTAACCGATTGGAGAAATGGCTCAATAAAGGAATGCATGGCAGTATGCAATACATGGAAAATCATTTTGATTTGCGTATCGATCCTGCCAAACTTGTACCTGGTGCCAAATCTGTTATTACATTACTAAAAAATTATTATCCTTCTCAGGAGCAAAGTATTGATGTCCCAAAAATTTCTAAATATGCTTTTGGAAAAGATTATCATACCGTAATAAGAAACCAATTGAATGAATTTATACAATTGATAAAAGAAAATATCGGGGATATACATGGAAGAGGGTTTGTAGACAGTGCGCCGGTATTGGAAAGAACATGGGCACAAAAAAGCGGATTAGGATGGATAGGCAAAAATGGAAATCTTATTAATAAGCAAACTGGTTCATTTTATTTTATTGCTACACTCATCACCGATTTAGATCTGGAGTACGATGATCCCTTTGCAAAAGATTACTGTGGCAGCTGTACCCGATGTATTGATGCCTGCCCTACGGAGGCTATTTTACCTGATAAAGTAGTTGATGGAAGTAAATGTATTTCCTACTTCACTATTGAGTTAAAAGAATTGTTGATACCCACAGAGATGAAAGGGAAATTTGATAACTGGATGTTTGGTTGTGATACCTGCCAGGATGTATGTCCCTGGAACCGATTCAGCAAACCTACAAACGAAATAAATTTTACCCCTATTCCAGAAATATTAAATCTATCTACTAAAGAATGGGAGAATATGAACGAAACATCATTCAAAAAAATTTTCAGCGATTCTCCATTAAGCCGTTCTAAATTTAAAGGGATACAACGCAACATTAAATTTTTAAAAGAGCCTGATTAAAAATCATTATCACTCTTTATATAATTAAGATTTTTTACAAATGCCGACCACATCTTTTTAGCATCAGGATGTTTGTAGTATTTATAAAATAATTTTTGTGTTTCAGGTAAACTTCTTCCGAAGGAGTAATAAAAAACAGCCAGGTTCATGGCTATTTCTTTTCGCAAGCCGTTATCCTGTCTCATATATTCATCTGGCTTTTCATAAGGCTGCTCACCCAACTTCGCCAGGTTATCATTGATAGTATTTCGTAATTCCTTATCGCCGGGAATAATGGCCAATTTCCCTTTATTATATTTCAACGTAACACTGTGCACCTCAACAGGGGCTGTATCACTTGTATCGCCATAGCTGCAGGCAAAACAGGTAAAAAAATAACCAAGCTGCTCATGAAAATTATAGATGAATTGTTTTTCTTTAGTAATTTCTGTATTGCCGGCAAAGAGTTTAACCACATACTGGTATTTATTCAGGCCGGTATTCTTAAAAATATAAATTTCATCGCAACAATGTGCGCCGCCGGTAAAATTTGAAATCAGCAATTCTTTTTTGCCGTCATTATCCAAATCGGACAGTGTGTGATCTGAATACCTCATGTCCTGATCTTTTAACCATGCCTGGAGGCGAATGATCTTCCCCGCTTTTGTAATAAGTAATGTTTTAGTTGATGGGGGTATTCTTTCGCCATGCTGAAAAAAGTCGGTTGTCGGGTCAGTCTCAGTTACAAGTGCACTATCCTTTGCATATCGAACACTATCCTCCTGTGCCTGTACCGTTGAAAAAATTAATATTGAAAAAAAGAACGGGAGTATATGCTTCATTAATTTCATAGATAAAGTTTTTCCAGTTTAAAATTAAACATTAGTATCCGGAAAAATTCAGCCTTGTAAAAGGCTTAACTTTTACTGCACTCAAATATTACAGATAGTGGTTTGGCAGAATGAGGATGCAAAACTTCGATAGTAATTATTTTATTGAAACCTGAGTGGGTGAGCAATAACAACCAATCTTCCATAGTTCTGAAATACCATTGGTAAGGAAGAGAGAATTGCCCGCCTAATCCATCCCAGCTTCCTTCTTTCCAGCCGCTTTCGTAATCGTTCAAAGGTTTACGGCTATCCGGATGTAATGTCTGGATAAACAGTTTGCCTGATGCAGTCAGTAACTCAGGTAAAAAAGATAATAAATTTTCTGTTGACTCTTTTCCTATCAAAGCAAAGTTGAGAACGATAGCATCAAACAATTTTGAAAACGAAATTTTATCCAGGTAAATATCTTCGTAAGAAGCGACAATAAAATTGCCAATAGTTTTTTCTTTTGCTTTTTCAATCAAATCCGGAATTACATCTACACCGGTCATTTCTATTCCATTATTATAAAGTTCTTTCGACAACCATCCTTCACCACAACCGATATCCAGTACCGATAAAGGTTTTACATTACAAATCGCCTCCACGATTGCTTTATTAGTAATTAATCTTCTTGATTCAATACCATTACTGTCAATAATATCAATCCAGTTAGCAGCATTGGCTTGCCAGGAGTTAATTATTTTTTGTTCATTGGTCATAAATAAAAAAGTTTTAGCTGTAAACTTTAAGAGCAAACAAACTGAAATGACCGTTTGTTTGCTCTTATTTTTTATTCAATTTCATCTCACAATTAGAACGGAGGATCGGCTGGTGTATTTGGATTATTATCCCTTTCTCTAAGTGGATATGGCATAAGATTTCTTCTGCGCTGTGTATCTGGTGTTCCAAAACGTCTCATGTCTTGCAGCTTTAATCCGGACATATATTATTCAATAGTGCGATG
>JBKJXQ010000491.1:0-5638 GCA_046716235.1 Chitinophagaceae bacterium | reverse complement strand
TCCCTGATACAGGAACCATCCCTTGTGGGATAATCAATTCCATGCACTGACATCTTTTGTAATTTACCAATGGCGGTTTGTGTTATGGCCGGAACAAGGTTTTGTGGCTTACCAAACGGAACTTCTCCTATAACAATAGAAGGATGTGCACCCGCAGGATTAAAATACCTGAGCAAAATATTTTTTGTACCTGAACTTTTGGCAAATTCATTTATAATTTGCTCACTCATTTGCTTTGTATATCCATAGGGCGACTCGGCCGGTTTTATAGGAGTGCTTTCGGTAACAGGAACTTTATCAGGATTACCATAAACAGAGCAGGATGATGAGAAAACGAAATAAGGAGTATGGAATTCCTGCACACATTTCAGCAGGTTGATTAAAGAATTGAGATTATTCTCAAAATACATTAATGGCTTATCAACTGATTCGCCTACCGATTTGTAAGCAGCGAAATGAATGATGCCTTCAATATCTTCATTTTCCTGAAAAATGGCGAACGTATCATCAAAATTGCAAAGATCAACTTTGTAATTTTTTACTTTTCTACCGGTAATTTCTTCAATTCCCTTCAACACATTTGAATTAGATCTTGAATTATTGTCAACAGAAATAACATCATAACCATTCTCAATAAGATCAACGATAGTATGTGAACCGATGTAGCCGCAGCCACCTGTTACTAAGATTTTAGTCATAAAAAAAATTCCTGACAAAAATCAGGAATTTTTATATCAAAAAATAAATTATAAATTAAAACAGACGGGCTATATAGTATATACCCGCTGCTAATAAGCCGCTGATGGGGATCGTAAGTACCCATGCCCAGATAAGATTGATCGTTACTCCCCATCTTACTGCAGAAAGCCTTTTAGTAGCCCCTACACCCATTATAGCACCGGTAATTGTGTGGGTAGTACTTACGGGAATTTTTAATGCTTCGGTGATAAACAGGGTTAACGCACCAGCTGTTTCAGCAGCCACTCCTTCAAATGGTGTAACTTTTGTAATCTTAGTTCCCATTGTTTTTACAATCTTCCATCCTCCGCTCATAGTTCCTAATCCAATTGCCGCATAACAGGAAATTGGCACCCAATTGGGCATTTGACTAAAATCAGTAATATTACCACCGGCTATTAAAGCTGCTGTAATAATTCCCATTACTTTTTGCGCATCATTACCACCATGGCCAATACTAAATGCCGCGGATGAAACCAATTGTAATCGTTTAAACCACTGATTGGCGCTATGGGTATTCAGGGTATTGAGATAAAGTGCAAAAGTTGCCATTACTAATAGAATAGTGGAAAGCAAGATCCATTTAAAATTTTTTGAATAAAATATAACCTGTGCTATATAATTATCATAATCTGTTTTTTTAGAAATAATATCCCTGTTGAACTCAAGACTTGAATAAAGAAAAAAAACAACAAAAATTATAACAGCAATTGAAAAAATCTTTGATGTCCAACCCGTTTTAAAAGAGCTTAAAAACCATAACGACATAATAAAGGCCATCGCCATCCCCATGAGGGGAGCAAATAAAATAAAACTAGCCGTTTTTAAAATGATAGATGAATTAATCGCACTAAAGCCACCGCTTGCAATAGCTGCGCCGGCAAAACCACCAATAAGTGTATGGGATGAAGAGGATGGAATGCCTAATTGCCAGGTAAGTAAGTTCCACATAATAGCAGCAATTAGCCCCGAAAAAATCACAATCATCATATTGCCTTGTTGAATGTGATCCGGTTTTACCGTTTTAGCTACCGTATCTGCCACCCCATGATCCTTGAAAATAAAAAAGGCTATTGAATTAAATAAGGCTGCCCATAACACAGCCTGAAAAGGCGTAAGCACTTTGGTCGAAACAACAGTCGCAATAGAATTGGCTGCATCATGAAAACCATTGATGTAGTCAAATATCAAGGCCAGCACTATAACGGTAATTAGAAAAGTTGTCATAAGAGTTAATTAGAAAATGTATGAATGTGGAGATGTAAAAAGTAAATAACACATCAGGAACTGGCATTTTTCACATTTTCATGCTTGCCACATTTTTGACATTGTAGTTATTAAGCATATTTAATAATAATTGACTCAATTACATTACTTGCATCTTCACATTTATCAGTTACAATTTCCATTACCTGGTAAATCTCTCTTTTCTTAATTACTTCTTTAGCATCTGGTTCGGTAGCAAATAGTTTTTCAATGCTGAAATCAAAAACATCGTCTGCCTGATTCTCTATGCTGTTAATTTTAACCAGTGCTTCAGTAATATTTCGCATATTTTTCATATTGCGGAGTTCTGTAACGGCAATCTTTACCTGCTGTGCACCCTGTTCAATTAATTCAGCAAATTTTTGCATGCCTGTATCATTGGGATTGACACGGTAGAAATTGATTTTTTTAGCTGCCGCATATATATAATCAGCAATATCATCCAAAGAGGTGGCCAGGTAATGAATGTCTTCTCTATCGAAGGGAGTAATAAAATTACGGCCCAATTCCGTAAATATATTATGGGTCAGTTCGTCATTAGCATGCTCCAGATCTTCCACCTGTGTAATAAGGGCAGCTCGTTTATCAAAATCCGGTTCTGCTACAATGCCTCTAAGAAGGGTGCCCATTTTGGCCGCATTATCTGCCACTTTTTCGAACAGTTCATAAAATATCCTATTCTTCGGCATGAAGATTTTAGTAAAAGAATTTAAGCCCATATTATTTAAGTTTTTATCTGTTGCGAAAATACCGATAGATTATAGAAGCCTGACCGGGGACGAAGAATTAATAATTAATTAATATATAAATAAAATTAGGGTAACAGTTCTATAACAAATACTTTATATTGAAGCAATTTTAATCAGCAATTATGTTTTTGGTAAAGTACCCTTTGGTAAAGTTTGTTTTCATCTGTCTTTCCTGTCTTTATAGCCTTGTGTCTTTCGGCCAATACAATCCAAATAACGGGTTTTTAGATGCACATTTTGGCAAGCCTATCACTTTTTCGTCCAGCGATAGCAGCTTTTCGCTTGGAATAGGAGGACGGATACAAAGCCTGGCAGAAGTAAGACAAGACATGGTAAGCGATAAAAACACAATTGATTTTTCCATCCGTCGGTTGCGCCTCAATTTTTTCGGCAATGCTATCAACCAGAAATTTACCTACCGCATCCAGCTTTGTTTCTCCCAGCGGGATGTTTCATCCGACAACTCGTTGGTTCAAAACAACCTATTCTTAAGGGATGCCATGCTGTATTATTCACCTAATAAAAGCTGGCGGTTTGGGTTTGGGCAAACCAAACTTCCGGGTAACCGCCAACGGCAGACATCCTCTGGCAACCTGCAGTTTACCGACCGTTCAAATACCAATGCCTTATTTACATTAGACAGGGACAAGGGTTTTTGGATTGCCAATACCATCAGTTTAAATAAGAAAGCAGTTATCAGTAACACACTGGCAATTACTTCAGGCGAGGGCAGGATTACTTCCGATAACACCAATGGCTTGTGTTATTCCATTCGTTCAGAGGTATTGCCCTTTGGTGTGTTTAAAAACAATGGTGATTACGTAGAGTCCGACATTTATAATGAAGAAAAATTTAAACTATCGGTGGGGCTTGCTTACAGTTTCAATAATAGAACGAGCCGGATTGCAGGTGCATTGGGGGAATACTTGTACAATAGTCAACTGGCAGATATTCATTATTACGGGGGTGATTGGGTAATGAAAAAAAAGGGCTGGTCTTTTACCGGAGAAGTGTACAAGAGAACTTCAAAAAACGGTATAAGTATAAATCCCTCGAATTCTAAAGTGAATTTTGTTTACAGTGGTACCGGTTTATTATTACAGACTGGCTACTTGTTTACAAAAAAAGATGAATTCGCTATTCGATATGGCCGCACCACGCCTGATACAAAAGTTTCCAGCTATATTTCAAAGCTCAACGAATACATGGTAGCTTATTCCCACTATTTCTTTCGCCATAATCTGAAACTACAAACAGATGCAGGATACTTTAAAGGTCCGGGGCAGGAACTGCTGCAATGGCGGTTTACGGGTATTGTAACTTTTTAATCAGCAACTTTATTATAACACAATAGGGTAACATTCCGGTAATATTGTAGTTACAATTGCTTAACCTGGCCGTAACATACAAGTAACGTCCCGGGGCCACCTTTGCAGGAAATAACAGAATATGTATTTCAGGCTGCGAATTTTGCTGAGTGTGTTTTTTATTACTGCTTTTGTTGGTGTTCAGGTACAAGCTCAAACCCTTAAACTGACGGGTAAAGTAGTGAATGCAAAGAACGAGGCTTTGCCGGGAGCTACTATAGTCATTGAAGGTGGAGGCAAACAGGTACTTGCTGACATAGAAGGAAAGTTTTATGTAGCCCTGGAGGCAGGGAAAAAATATACACTTACTATTTCCAATACAGGTTATGAAACAAAATCTGTTTCAGAGGTAGATGTTACTCTCAACCAGGAAAATTATTTGGAGATAGTATTACAGGACAAATCGGCTCTCGAAGGTGTTATACTAAAAACTACCTCGAGAAGACAGGAAAATACCAATGCCTTACTTACATTTCAAAGAAGTAATACTGCTATGTCAAGTGGATTGGCGGCTGACTTTATCCGCCGCACACCAGACAGAAACACTGGCGAAGTGTTAAAGAGAGTTAGTGGTGCCAGTATCCAGGACGGAAAATTTGTTGTCGTTCGTGGACTGAGTGACCGGTATAATTCAGCGGTTATTAATAATGCACAATTGCCCAGCACCGAGCCGGATAAAAAAGCATTTTCTTTTGATGTAATACCATCTTCGTTAGTTGATAATATTATTATTAACAAAACAGCCACACCTGAATTACCCGGTGAGTTTGCAGGAGGCCTTATTCAGATTAATACAAAAGACGTTCCTACCAGGGATTTATTGACCGTTAGTATTGGTCTTGGTTTCAACACACAATCGGTATTCAAAGAATTTACAAGCAATGAAAGAAATGGTAATGATTGGCTGGGTTTTGATGACAAAACAAGAAGCCTTCCTTCCGGATTTCCAAAAACACAACAGGAATTCCGTAGCGGCAGCACACAACAGAGGCTTGCCTGGAGCAGGCTATTGAACAGTGATGTATACAATGAAGTAAATAATAAAGCATTGCCTACTCAAACTTACAGCATTACCTGGGGCAAGAGTGCAAGGTTCAAAAACGGTGGCGTACTGGGAACAATTCTTTCCGTACAATACCGCAATAGCATGCTGAAATATAATGTGCAAAGAAGATTACATGAACAGACCGGGGATGCAGTAGTGGTATTGGAAGATAATCAGAATAAATACAGCGTAAATGTAGGAGCTTTGGCTAATATCTCCTATGTAAAAGGGAAACATAAGATTTCATTTAAAAACCTCTTTAACCAGCTTTTTGAAGATAACTATTATACAAGAGGCGGATTCAATAATGACCGGGTTCAGGATATTAGTTTCCGTTCATCTGTACTTAATCAAAGAGCCTTATACAGCGGACAGTTGGAAGGTGATCACCAGCTCACCAGCAGTGGTATCAAATTAAAATGGAACGGAAACTTTGCTTATAATGCTAAAACGCAACCTGATCTCCGCACATC